>CALCVT010000091.1 GCA_937906495.1 uncultured Prevotella sp. | reverse complement strand
GATCAACTAAAGCCTTTTTTATATTTAGGAATATGGGGTAGATGGGATGAATACAACTTATCCTACAAAAGACTATCTATCAAAAAGGAAAACATTTTCCATATATTTACAGTCTGTCCACACTGGACGTTATTAGCAAAAGACCAGACTGCTATTGTTTAAGGGTATAACCCAAAACAAAGCACTATTTACTTCAGAGCCTCGCGTATCAACTTCAACATCTTTTTGTCTGTATTAAATACAGAGTACCAGCCTTGAGGCTCATGGGGAGGATCACACAAGTAGTCTGCACCACCCTTCCAGGTTACGTTCGTTGGACGTCCGCTACCGCCCCATCCCCAAAAGTTACAACCAGCCATGGGCCCATTCTTGTCACGACTTTCACGAAGTTTTTTAAAGATAAAGGCATAATAGGCCTCACGTGCTCCTGTAGGGGTTCCGGGCTCGTAGGAGTTGTTATCGCGCGGGTAGCCAAACTCCTCAACAACATAAGGCTTTTTAAGTTTAGTCGACAGCCGGTCGTGCTGTGCCAGGTAGTCACCGGCCTTTTTATAAACATTGGGCAAATCTTCGTACAAACGATCCTTCTTAGCCCATCCCCAGTTAGCGGGCCAAATATGAACAGTAACGTAGTCAATATTCTTATCTGCATGAACTATTTCGCAGAGTTTTTCGTCTACATTACAACCTATTACTCCCTCGCTGCCAGTCGATACCAAGTGATTAGGGTCGATAGACTTGATTAATGCGGCCGTTCTGCTCACCCACTTCACAAAATTTTTCTCCTCTGAACGACCAAAGGGGCGCGGTTCATTACAAAGTTGCCACGACATAATTGTAGGGTCATCGCAATAGGGTTTTCCGGTAATGCTATTTGTACGGCTTACCACCTTACGCACATGATCATAGAAAAGATCTTGAGCCTTTTGGTCGTGGAAAAACTGCCGGGCATATTCTACATAATTAAAGTAACCCTCGCCATGAGCATCAGGCGAATCGCCATGCCCCGTAGCACGCAAGTAAAATCCATAGCCACCACTCCAATCCCAAGAGTTCGTCAGATAAAGAACCGCCAACATATCGCGTTTTTGCATTTCAACTAGCATATAGTCAAGTCCTACAAGCAATGTATCGTTGAGCACGCCGGGCTCAGGCTGCAAATATGGCGTTACCGTATTTGCATGCTTACTGCCTGCATCAGCTCCTACCAAAATACGCAAATTATCAACCCCCATTGCATGCAACGAATCAAGCTCGGCACATAGGCGCTCGCGGTTTCCACCTTGCCCTGTACTGCCTAGGATAGGACCATACCAAAAGTTGGTGCCCATAAAATAATAAGGTTCAGCAGACTGTCCCTTATAAAATTGAATGCCGTCTGTACGCACAAAGTTTTCCTGTGCTCCGGCCAGCATGCCCAATGAAGCAAATGCAACGGCCAAAAATGTTCGTATTTTCATGATGATAATATAAAATGTGTGTGTTCTAAAAGATGGTTGTGGCAGGTTATAAAGTTCACGGTATAAACTCACGGATGGAGTGAAGCATTTAGCTCCTATGGCAAACTGCTAATTACGCGCTTTCATAGCCCTATCCATTTCACGGCGGTCTTGTTTTTCCTTCAATGTTGCGCGTTTGTCGTATTCTTTTTTACCTCGGCAAAGGCCGATAACAATTTTAGCCAATCCCTTTTCGTTAATAAACATGCGCAACGGTACGATGGTAAATCCCGGCGACTTTGTTTCGTTTTGCAAAGCTTGTATTTCCTTTCGGTTTAACAAGAGTTTTCGGTCGCGACGTGTAGAGTGATTGTTGTACGACCCGAAGTCGTACTCTGCAATATAAGCATTTTTCACCCACATTTCTCCATTGTGAATGTAACAAAACGTATCAACCAGGCTGGCTTTTCCGGCTCGGATACTCTTTATTTCTGTTCCGGTCAACACTACTCCCGCCGTGTACTTGTCGATGACCAAAAAATCGTGCTCTGCACGTTTATTCTTAATTTGAATGCGCGAGGCTGGCAATGTTTTAGGTTTGTTCATAAAATTCAGTTATCATACATTAAGGGAAAGGCTTACGAACCTTTCCATTTGCTTATTCATTGATTACGGTTACAAACTGATCCAAATGGTCGTCTACATAGCGGGCTACGGCTGCAGTTATTTCTTCTTCGTCTTCCACAAAGGTATCGTCAAGTTCGTCAAACTGCGGAAACTGCTCAAAGAGTGCCATAAACTCCTCATCACTACGCTCTTGAGTTAGTTCATCACGATGCTCATCGTAAATTTTCTTAGCTTTGTACAGCAATTTCGAAAAGTCGTGCAAACCCCATTGGCGCATGGCTTTTGCAAAAGGATTGTCAAAGAAGAAAGGGCCGTATCCATTGTATATAAGTTGAACAAAGCCACCATCCATCAGTTCTTCGTGAAGAATGGCATATCCCCATAAGGTTATTTGGTCGGCACTGAGCTGCTGCATGGTCTGCGCATTCAGTTCGCCACCTGCTGCTTGCTTAATAGCTCCGACCACTTCGTTCAAAAAGGCATCCATGCCTGCTTCGGCAGAGCGGAGCAAAGTTGTATCTGTTAGTGTTACTGTCATAGGTTTATTTCTTTTTGGTTTCTTCTATCAAGGTTTTCATACCCTTGATTTTTTCTCCTGCAATTTGGTTAAGCACAGAGCGTAATTTGCTTCGAAGCACAGCCACATAGGCATGATGGGGCGCCACGTCAATACGCCCTATTTCAACAGCTGTAAGACCTCCTTTTTTGCATAGGAATCCTAAGATATCGGCCTTGCTAAGTTTGTCGCGCTTGCCACGCCCAATGTAAAGCGAAGCATATTGGGGCACCACTACCCGTTGCTTAGAGTCATTGAGTTCAAGTAGTTGAGCATCTGCTACATAATCGGGCAAAGTTTCAGTCGGTCCGGTAATGAGATAAACTGCACCTTGGGCCTTCCAACGCGCCGTACGCCCGTTGCGATGAGTATACTCTTCGGACTTTAGGGGCAAGTGGTAATGTACAACAGCCTGCACCTCAGGTATGTCAAGCCCGCGAGCAGCAAGGTCGGTGCTGACCAGCACATTGGCAGCACCACTTCTAAACAAGTAGAGCGACCGTTCCCGAACGTCCTGTTCCATTCCTCCATGATACATCACACTGTAAAAGCCTTCGGTTGCCAGCCACGCTCCTACACGTTCCACGCTTTCTCGATGGGCCACAAAGACTATAGCTGGTACACCCTGCAAATGATACAATAACTGTGTGAGAGTTTGCAATTTATCTTTCTGAGAGGATTTTACACAATACACTTCCATACGATGTTGTAAGTCGGTATCGGCATCTGAAAGCCAGTCCAACTTACTGTATTGCGGCATAAGCTTTTGCATAAAGGCTGGTATTGCTTCTGCATCGGTAGCCGAAGTAAGCCATGCCCTGCGAAGAGTTGGAAACTGCATGAGTACCCTTTCCATCTCATCTTGGAAGCCTAATTCCAAACACTTGTCAAATTCATCTATAACGAGTGTTTTAACTCCATGTACATTTACATTGCCCTTTGCCAAATGGTCATTTAAACGGCCAGGTGTAGCAAATATAATTTGAGGTTTTACTTCGCGCAGTACCCGGTGCTCTTGCATTGCAGGACGGCCTCCATAAAGCGCAAGGCTGCTAAAAGGAGTTTTCATATTGCGCAACACCTGTTCACTCTGCTGCGCTAACTCTCGAGTAGGCACAATAACCACCGCCTGCAAAGCGGTGAGCGACGCATCCATATAGGCAACCAAAGGAAGCAAATAAGCCAATGTTTTACCTGAACCTGTAGGTGAAAGCAGCACTACACCCTGCGATGTTGAGGCCGTATGTCGCATCTGCTCCTGCATGGGGGTGAGCGTTTCGAAGCCTAAATTAGAAAGTATTTCTTGTTGATTGGTTGTTTTCATTCTGCGAAATCATTAAAGCTCTCAAACCCTTATCTGCCGTCCGCACACATGCCTCCGGCCCTAATAGGTTTGCGTAGCAAAGTTACGTTAACGCAAGCAGAAGGCCAAAACAATCTTCCAAAACTTGCATTCTGACGGCTAAACCACCCTTTATATCCACTCTTAAGACCTTACTAGACAAGAACAAAAGTTGCTTAAGTAAAAAATACAATATACGATATATAAACGACCTATACCTTAAGCTTCACTAAAAAAACATCGTCTTTATCCGTTATCAATTCATCTTGAAATACATAAGACACCAACAACGATACAACTACAGCCCCTTCCTTACCCCCCCTCAAAAAAAACAGAACGCTCGGACAAAGAATTCATAACAGCGTGTAAAAAAACAAACACTCACTGCCAATTATTTCACATGACTCATAATATTTCCACTCCTCAAAAGTTAACATATATCATAGATTCAATCATTCGGACACTATACCATGATAATATATTGGCGCAGTTTAAAACTTCCGTGGAATCCCAGTCCTAGCCAAAGATAGTACATA
>CALCVT010000090.1 GCA_937906495.1 uncultured Prevotella sp. | reverse complement strand
ATAAACAATAAGCCCATCGGCAGAATTAAGTATGCACTAAATTAATTCCGCCAAGGGGTAGAACATATATATAAGTTCGTATTCAGACATGTCACTATTTAAGCACGACTCTATCACCTAGGACTTGTGCGAATTGTCGCTCAATGGCGCTAAGTTCCATATAATTCCGCATCAAAGTCTGATAGAGCGAAGGTTCGTTTATCAGTTGTGGATTGCGGAGTTCCAATAACAAATCCTTTAATCGCTGTTTGATAATTGAATGCTTAAAGTCGTGCAATAATCGTGGTACGACATCGTCTAAGCGATACTTTTCTTCAACGTATTGTTCGCGCTGCCTCGTACTTAGTTCAAAATTATCTAAGCCAACCTCTGCTGCTAATGCACTGATTTGTGCATCGGGATGTTGTATAAAAAAAGGCAAAGCTTTCCAGGATTGGTCTGCCTCTATAGCGCGTACAGCTTCGTTGAGTACTTGACTATAAAGTGGAGTACTGAATGCAAGACCATCATTTGCAAGTTCGTTTTGAATATAATTTGCTACACTGATGGTTTGTACGTTGTTAAGTAGAGTAGGGGTGGCATCGGATGTTTCAGTTTCCTTATGAGCATCGGTATCTGCTACTGCGTACATAGGCATCTCACCATATCGGATAACCATACTTATGAGCAGTTTTTCCTCAGCTTTACTAACTGAGCGTGCTACTGAGTTTGCACCACTGACATCCTCTGTCTGCTGTGTTGTACCAGAAGTTTGTGTCTGCGATTTACCCTTGTCATCTGCATCGCGCGCTCCCTTCCGAAGTTGCTTGTTGATTTCGTTAACAATTAATTCTTCGGTAACAGATAAACTGACTGCACACTCAGAAATGTACATTTGCCGTACAATCTTATTGGGAATAACAGCAATACTTTTAACTACATCGGTAATCAGTTCAGCACGCTTTATGGGGTCGGATTGTGCATCCTGCAGCAAAAGGTTTGTTTTGAACTTGATAAAGTCTACCTGATGCTCTTCGATGTATTTTTGAAAGTCTGCAGCCCGGTATTTACGAGCAAAACTGTCAGGATCTTCACCATCGGGCAAAAGTAATACTTTAATATTCAGTCCTTCAGCCAGCAACATGTCAATACCTCGTAAACTGGCCTTGATACCAGCAGCATCACCATCGTAAAGAACAGTAATGTTTTCAGTAAATCGGTGCAGTAAGCGTATTTGTCCCTCTGTGAGTGAGGTTCCCGAAGAGGCCACCACATTTTCTACACCAGACTGATGCATGGAGATGACGTCTGTATAACCTTCTACGAGGTAGCAACGGTTGTGACGCACTATTGCATTTTTAGCTAAAAACAGACCATAAAGTTGGTCACTTTTGCTGTAGATACTACTTTCAGGCGAGTTTACGTATTTTGCTAACTTTTTATCAGTGCTCAATATTCGGCCACCAAAAGCTACAACCTTGCCCGACACTGTGTGGACTGGAAAAATTACGCGGCCATGATAACGGTCGAGAAGACGACCATCATCTGTTTGATACGAAACACCCGTTTTAATTAAGTACTCCTTCTGGAAACCATGCGAAACAGCAGCATTGGTCATAGCATCGCGTGTTTCGAGTGAGTAACCTAACTGAAACTTGTTGATGATTTCATCTCGAAAACCGCGTTGTCGAAAGTATGCTAAACCTCGAGCTACGCCGTCTACATGATTATGAAGTACATCTTGAAAGTACTTATTAGCCCATTCATTTACAGCAAAAAGACTCTCACGCTCGTTTTGTGCCGTTTTCTCTTCGTCGGTAAGTTCTTTTTCTTTAACCTCAATGCCATACTTACGGGCTAACCAGCGCAAAGCTTCAGGATAAGTCATTTGCTCAAGTTGCATCAGAAAGTTGACAGCATTACCGCCTTTACCGCACGAAAAACACTTGCAAAGCTGCTTGCTTGGCGAAACTGTGAAGGATGGAGTCTTTTCGTTATGAAAAGGGCATAGACCCTTATAGTTAACTCCAGCTTTACGTAGAGATACAAATTCTTTTACCACCTCGACTATGTCGGTGGCATCCATAATGCGCTGTATTGTGGCTCTATCTATCATGGGTCTTTAGTCGATTGGGGTATAAGGTACGTAGTATTCGCTTCAATTAGTTGTCGCAAAATCTGTTGCTTCGTTATTAAGCACCATAGGAAATGTGGATTTAGTAAATCCATTATCTACAGACTTTGTAATCATTATTGTTTTGCAAGGTTGCAGTTTAGGAAGGGACTTGTTATGCTACATTTTTGTTTGAAGGTGCACCTATTAATACTTAATTGGGAATGCAAAGATACTAATTTAGGTAGAATTATACTATGGATACTTCCTTGTGGTGAATAGAAGGGAGACATTCAAACACCTTTGTCTGTGTATTAGTACTTTAATAATACACCCTATTAAACATAATGCTGATTCAAATCAGAATTAGGCCAATCTAAAATTCACCATCTGATTTTCTACTTTCAAGATTTCAAATCCATTTTTCGTAATGGTGAGTTAATAGCTTTACATGAGGTGTAAAAAATTTTATATACGCTGCAATCTAACTGAATCTACTAATTAGACTTATCAAGTTTTTCATACAGCAAAGCATAACGTTGTGCAACTTTTATATAGTCGTGGTGACGCTGTATGTACATGCGACTTTCCTGCTGTAATTTTGGAACAAGAACATCACGCGCCACAACCAAATTATGCAGAGCTCTGTACACGCTATCTTCATCGGGCTGGACGTTGATGATAGGTCGAAGTTCTGTTTCGTTTAAAATTGAGTAATTTTCGGGTTCAGCTCCTCCAACATTTATCAAGCCTCGTGCCATTCCTTCAAGTGCATTCATTGCTGGTGTGTATGAATATAATTGATCAAGAATTACTTCGGAACTATTCATTTTAGATACATACTCTTCAAAAGGCATATTTTCAGCTACAAAGAGCTGGCATGCTTCTGGAAGTTCTGCAACTACACGTTCTGCTGCACGTAACATTATATCCGTTCCTTTATAAGCAGATCGTGATTTTTGTATCCCTATGAACAAACGCAGCGGAGCCTCTTCTACACGTTTATTTATCTGAATATCAGAGTCTTTCGGCGGAATAATCGGGAATGGTATAAACTGTACTTTTGCTGTATCATTGAACTGTGTACGATACGCTGCATCATATTCGTAGAGCCCTGTTACAATGGCATCACAGTCGTTCGCTATCAGTTGATTTAATTTTGCTTTAGCCCCATATAGCCAATCGCGCTTAAATTGGGCGTTATCATCAGAAATGCGTTCCGTTTTTCCGAAATTAAAATCGCTGTAGCGAAATGTTTTAAAGTCAAGGCATGCCTTGACATAATAATAGTCCATTCCAAATGCTCCCATCACTATATGGCGATTGTGACGGCGCAAATAACGATAAAAGGGTGCTATACGCTCTGCTTTAAGGTCGAGAAATACGGGATTTATTAATTGGACCACATCGTAGCCTTTGAAATGGCTAAACTGGCAGCAGGTTTTAGCAAGAAATTGGATACTACTCCACCCTCCTATTGAGTGCCTGCGCATATCAATATCTCGCGGGTAGTTTTTCCAACCATCACCATCCGAGGCTAGGGTAACCTGATGTCCTAAAGCACGCAGTCCTAGAGCTAACGTATTATGTACATTACTGTACTCGCCAAGAAGCAGAATTTTCATAAAGAGATTATAAGGCTGTAAATACTATTCGGCTACTTCAGACAATTTATCAGCAGTTTGTTGCATAATATAGTCTGCAAAAAGTCGGGCAGCCGTTTCGACCATGTGAGCGCAAGGGCGTTTTTTATAATAGGTAGGTGTACGTTCTTCAGCCTCGTTCGTAATTTGAGGCTCTTTGAGCCCTAATAATTCTGCACATATCATACTTCCATTGATTGCCTTGAATGATTTTGCCAGTTGTTGTACAACAGCATAGTTATGGCTTTTACCCTGGCGATCAGAAGCATCGGTAGTACCACTATTAAGACCTGCCAGCATAAACATTCCACATGCCGCACCGCATGTTTGGCGCATACGGCCAATACCTCCGCCAAACGAAGCCGCCATGAGTAATGCTTGTTCGGTTGTAAAACCATATAAATCTGCAAATGCTGCTACTACACTTTGTGAGCAATTATAGCCGCTCTTAAAGAGTTCAACTGCACGAAGGACGCGCGCATCAGACTCGGTTTGAGTCAGTATAATATCTTTATTCATAACAAGTACAGTTTAAACGTAATGAAGCAGTGACGGGGCTATATAGTGGCTATACTAAAGCAAGCTCCCAATACTAATATTCTTTATTACTTCTTTACGATTTGCTAATTTATTCGTTTGCAGCCCTTTCATGCGGTTAGTAAGTCTCATTCCATAAAAGTTAATCTTTTTTGCTTGTCCTTCCGCTCTTCTTTAATTATCTTTGCCGACAGAGCCTCCAAACAATTGATTTAATCGAAGATTTTGTAACTATATTATGCGTATACTCCTCTATCTATTTCTTGCCGGAAGTTTATTAGTAGCTTGCCAAGAAAATTTTGATCAGCGTCTGCAGCGTGAAGCACGCGAATTTACAAGCAATAATTGTCCTCAGGAACTTGAACCTGGCAGTAGGCTTGACAGTATTACGTACGATGCTGTAACTCGCACACTTACTTCTTGGTACAGTTTATCACCAGATAACGAAACGGCTGTAAAAGATAATGCTCCCCTACTCCGCCGAAAATTATTGGATCAATTGATTGCTGACGTAAATTATAAAGCAGTGAAAGACAAAAGCGTAATTTTCAGATATGTATACCGCTCTCAAGTATCAAGTACTATCATTTATGATACGCAGCTAAAAGCAAACGAATATAAGCAGTAAGGGTTTATTTTTGATTAAAATTGATTCATTGCTTGTTTGATAGCTTGACATAATTGGTCTGGGCACGAAGTGCACTTATTACCGCATCTAATGCCTTGCAACCTTTGCATCACATCTGCTGCTGGCATACCTTGAACCAAAGATGCAATACCTTGTAGGTTACCATTGCACCCCCCTTCAAAACTAACCGATTCAATCCGGTTGTCATCAGTTAGCGAAAGATGGATACGGCGGGAGCAAACTCCTTGTGGGATATATTCAATTTGTTTCATACTTTAGTTATTTAGTGAGGCACGAAGTATAATAATTATAAGAAAGAAACCTCTCTTGAGCAAGCTTACGCGCAGCCTCAAGAGAGGTTTCTTTCTTAGTTCTAAGCTAAAAGAGATAGTTTAAAACCTACTCTTCTGCGGGTTTCATATTGGTGTAAACGGTCTGAACATCGTCAAACTCCTCCAAACGCTCAACCATTTTGTCAATGCTTTCACGCTCTTCGGGAGTTACTTCCTTCAAGTCATTGGGAATGTAGGTAAATTCTGCACCAACTACTTCAAATCCATTCTCCTCAAGGTGTTTTTGTATTTGTCCAAAACACTTGGGATCACCATAGATAGTTACACTACCTTCTTCCTCGTCTTCGTCGTACTCATCCTCAACACCATAATCAATCAAATCAAGAATAAGTTCGTCCATATCCAATCCGTCCTTTTTACGGAATGAGAATACGCACTTGTGATCGAAGAGGAAAGCCAAGGAACCCATAGTACCAAGGTTTCCGCTAAATTTATTGAAAACAGAACGTACATCACCTACGGTACGGGTAGCATTGTCGGTCAAAGTATCTACAAAGATAGCCACACCGTGCGGGCCATATCCCTCGTAAGTCATGGTTTTGTATTCGCTCTGGTCCTTACCCATAGCATTTTTTATGGCACGCTCAATGTTGTCCTTGGGCATGTTTTCGCGCTTGCATGTCGCTATCAGAGCGCGCAGCGTCGGGTTGTTTTCAGGCTCAGGACCTCCAGCTTTTACAGCTACAGCTATCTGCTTGCCTAACTTTGTAAATGTGCGGGCCATATGACCCCATCGCTTCATTTTTGCTGCTTTTCGATATTCAAAAGCTCTTCCCATGGGTTGAATATATTTAATGGTTGTTTTTTCGGTATATAAAATAACAACTGAAAGTCTATCTCGTGCAAGCATAGCTCTTCTGGCTACTTGCTACGAAATAAACTTTTAGCTGAACCTGTATTTAGCGCAACTTAGCGTTGAGTTGTTTTTCAAGATTGGTAATAATCTTCTTCATAATGGCATCAGTCTGCTTGTCGTTCATTGTCTTCGTTTCGTCTTGAAGCACAAAGTTCACGGCATAGCTCTTCTTGCCAGCCTCAAGGTTTTTACCTTCGTACACATCGAAGAGTTCAACACGCTTCAGTAATTTCTTTTCCGAAGCATAGGCAATACGTTCGATTTCGGCAAACTCTACTTGTTTGTCTACCAAAAGCGCCAAGTCGCGACTAACTGCGGGGAATTTTGAGATGTCCTTGAACGATACATTGCCCTTCTTCAACTTCTTCATCAGAAGGCTCCAGTTGATTTCAGCGTAGTATACTTCCTGTTCAATATCGAGGGTAGCCGTCAGCGCTTTAGAAACCAAACCTAATTCGACTAAAACTTTATCATTTCGGTCACAGATAGCCAGACTCTTAGCAAAGATATCGTTTTGTCCGGCAACAATCTTCAGTCCACCCAGTTCGCAACCAAGCCGCTTTAATATATTGGCTACATATGCTTTAAGCTCATAGACTGAAGACTTTTCGTCAGCATGCGCCCAAGAACCTTCCACACGATTACCGGTAAGCCAAAGTGCCATATACTGCGACTCAGCATAAGGCGAGAGGGTATGCTCGGCTTGACGTTTATTTTCGTCATAGAAATAACAATTTCCTGTTTCGAAGAAACGTAAATTCTGATTTTTACGGTTCACATTGTGAGCGATGCTTTCAAGACCACCAAAGAGCAGTGTTTGGCGCATCACATTCAAATCAGAACTCAACGGATTGAGCACGCGAACTAAGTGTTCTGCAGCATATACCTTCAACTTATTGTAGTATGCTTCCTTTGTCAGCGAATTATTCAGAATTTCGCGGAATCCTTGTCCTACTAATTGCTCAGCTATTATATTTTCTAACTTACATGAACGGTCAACCTCGCCTTTAATTGTCAGACTTGACTTGACTGCTGTAGGAATTTCAACGTTGTTATATCCGTAAATACGAAGAATATCTTCAACTACATCACAAGGACGCTGTACATCTACGCGATAAGCAGGAATACGAAGTTTCAGTCCTGTTTCGTTTTCTTCAAGAATCTGCATCTCAAGCGAAGCAACAATCTCCTTGATAACCATCGCAGGAATCTGCTTACCAATAAGTTCGTGTACATATTGGTACTCCAAATCTACGTCAAAAGATTTAACCAATCCAGGAGCTTCAACATCCTTGATATCCATGGCTATTGTACCTCCTGCGAGTTCTTTAACCAGCAATGCTGCCACTTTAAGGGCATATAACTGACCGTCAGGATTCACGCCACGCTCAAAACGGAAAGAAGCATCTGTATTTAATCCATGTCTGCGAGCACTTTTACGCACCCATGTGGGGTTAAAGTAAGCACTTTCAAGCAGAATGTCTTTGGTTGTTTCGTAAGTACCCGAGCCACGTCCACCTAGAACACCGGCAATGCACATTGGTTCGTTGGCATTGCAAATTGCAAGGTCACGATCGGAAAGAGTATGTTCTACTCCGTCCAATGTCTGAAACTTAGTGCCCTCCGGCATGGTCTTTACTACAACCTTACCTCCTTCAATCATGTCAGCGTCAAAGCAGTGTAAGGGTTGTCCGTATGCCATCATCACATAGTTGGTTATATCCACAATGTTATTGATAGGACGTAGACCAATGGTTGTGAGTTTATTTTTCAGCCATTCGGGGCTTTCCTTTACTTCGCAGTTTTTAATAGTTACTGCACAATAACGGGGGCAAGCTTCGGTATTTTCAACTTGCACATCTATATTTAAATCATTCGAATCAACTTTAAATGCTGAAACATCCATCGAATGGAGTGCTGTTTCCTTACCGTTGCGAATGAGCCAGGCATACAAATCGCGAGCTACGCCGTAATGTGAGCAGGCATCAGCACGATTAGGGGTAATGTCCACTTCAATAACGTAGTCACTTTCGATGCCATAATAAGTGGCAGCTTTCATGCCGACAGGCGTATCTTCGGGCAATACGATAATACCATCGTGACTATGACCTACGCCAATTTCGTCTTCGGCGCAAATCATGCCGAGACTTTCAATGCCGCGCAGTTTGGAGCGCTTGATGGTAAAGCATTCGTCACCATCATACAGTTTAGTACCAAGTGTGGCAACAATTACCTTTTGTCCGGCTGCTACATTGGGAGCACCACATACAATCTGCGAGGGAGCTTCTGCTCCTGTATCTACACTACATACATGCATGTGGTCACTATTGGGATGAGGTTCACAAGTCAACACGTGTCCTACGACCAAGCCTTCAAGGCCCCCTTTGATGGCTTGCACTTCTTCTACGCTTCCGACCTCAAGACCTTCGCTGGTCAGCGCTTCTGCCACTTCCTGGGCGGTCATATCGAAGTCTACGTACTCTTTAAGCCATTTATAAGATATATTCATGTCAATTACTAATAAGTGCAGTTTAATGTGCTGCAAAAGTACTGCATTTTTTGGGAATAGCCAAATTTTGCCGCATCTACCGCGCGCTTTATTCGTCGTGCGGCAGTTGCGGCAAGTTGGTGTATTAACGGTACGAGGTGCCCGTATGTCTGATTTTAGTCAAATTGGATAGCTTTAGCCGGCTGTACCTGCGAAACCAGAAAACTTGGTAGAATCAATGCGATAATATTGACTACCAGTGAGATTGCATTGATGCCCAAAATCCACGTCCAGTCTAATTCTACGGGTACACTGTCCACATAGTATGTTTCGGGGTTTAGTTTGATGAGTTCAAAGTGTTGCTGAATAAACATCAGCGATAGACCGATAGCATTTCCGATAAGTAGTCCGCGCCCAATAATGAAAGCTGCAAACCACAGAAAAGTATGACGTATACGGGTATTGCTAGCCCCTAATGCCTTGAGTACACCGATAGTTGTAGTGCGTTCCAATATTAAGATGAGCAAACCACTGATCATGGTAAATCCGGCAACGCCTATCACTATAATCAGGATAACCATAATATTGGCATCAAGAAGTTCAAGCCACGATAGCATTGAGGCCGTTCGAGGGTTGGAGTGCAGCCCCAATACTGCGTAATCAGTTCCTGTCTGTTTTGACTTATTAGCGGCAATGCGCGCAACTGCACGTTCGGCGGCAGGTAAGTTACGAGCATCTTTAAGCTGAATCTCTACTCCACTGCTTTGATTGGAACTCCAGGAGTTTAACTTGTTTACAGTGTAGATATCTGTCATAACGAGCGTCTTGTCAAATTGCGGCAAGTAGGTATTATAGATACCTGCAATAGTAAAACGTCGCTGCTTGATAGTTTCGGCAAAAAAATAGCTGTAAACTTTATCACCCACTTTCAGGCCCAGGCGCTTCGCCAGTGTTTGAGAAATAATTATCTGGTTACTCGGACGGTCATCACGAAAGTTTGGAATGCTTCCTGTAACCAGGTGTTTTTGCATAAAGTCCAGGCGATAATCCTGCCCGACACCCTTGAGTGCTATCCCCGAAAAATCGTCAGGAGTCTTGAATATTCCCAGTTTGTGTGATACGCGCTGCACGTGCCCTACATCGGGCACTTGTTTAAGTTGTTGTAGCAGGGAGGCATCGGTTATTACGGGATAACTTTCAGGTGAATTGAAGAATTTGGGGTGTTGTATCTCAATATGTGAAGCCAGTCCAATCAGTTTTTCACTGACTTCGCGTTGAAATCCTTTTACGAAACACACTGAAATTATCATTACGGCCACAGCAACGGCTATACCGGCTGTAGCAATACGAATAGCAGGAGCAGAAGCCCGGCGGTTTCCCTCCGAGCTTTCCTGCCCCTTGCTGAAGAATCTTTTAGCAAGAAATAGAGAAAACATGAGTTAAAATTACATTACACGCCCGGGATAAGCTTCAAGGGCCTTTTGCAATACGATGAGTGCACGTTGCAAATCGTGTTTATTCAGAACGTATGCAATTCGTACTTCGTTATAGCCAGCTCCGGGAGTGGTATAAAAGCCAGCTGCTGGTGCCATCATCACAGTTTCGCCCTCAAAGCTGAAATCTGTTAAACACCAGGCACAAAACTTTTCGGCATCGTCTACCGGCAAGCGGGCAACTGTATAGAATGCTCCCATCGGGATGGGCGAATATACGCCATGAATACGATTAAGGCCATCAATCAGGCATTTGCGGCGTTCTACATATTCATCATACATTTCGCGTGAGTAATCCTCGGGTTCGTCAAGCGACGCTTCAGCTACAATCTGGCCTAGCAATGGTGGACTTAGACGTGCTTGGCAGAACTTCATAACAGCTTGTCTAACTTCGGGATTTTTAGTAATCAGGGCACCAATGCGTACACCGCATTCGCTATAGCGCTTCGACACGGAGTCAATGAGTACTACATTCTGGTCTATTCCCTCCAAATGGCAAGCAGATATGTATGGTGAGCCTGTATAGATGAATTCGCGGTAAACTTCGTCCGAGAAAAGGTAAAGATCATACTTTTTTACCAAATCGCGAATTTGGTTCATTTCGCGGCGTGTATACAGATAGCCTGTAGGATTATTGGGGTTACATATCAGGATTGCTCTTGTGCGCTCATTGATTAATTCTTCAAACTTTTCAACTTTGGGCAATGCAAAGCCCTCGTCAATGGTCGAAGCAATCGATCGGATGTGTGCACCTGCCGAAATGGCAAAAGCCATGTAGTTAGCGTATGCAGGTTCAGGAACTATGATTTCGTCACCTGGATTCAAGCACGACAAGAAAGCAAACAGCACGGCCTCTGATCCGCCTGCTGTGATAATAATATCTTCGGGCGAAAGGTGAATATTATACTTCTCATAGTAGCGCGTAAGTTTAGTCCGATAGCTTAAGAAGCCTGCACTAGGGCTATACTCCAAAACCTTTCGGTCTATGCGGTGTAGGGCTTTCAATCCTGAATCCGGAGTTGGAAGGTCGGGCTGTCCGATATTGAGATGATATACGTGAATACCCTTTTCTTTGGCTTCATTGGCAAGAGGAGCCAACTTACGTATGGGTGACTCGGGCATCACAATCGCGCGTTCTGAAATCTTAGGCATGTTATTTGATTTAAAGGGTTAGATAGCGTGCAAATAGCTCACCGACTATTGACCAACAAGGTTGTTGCCGGAGGATTATATTGCTTTGCCTCGCAAAAATAAGGCATGCGTCGTAAATATCCAAACCTAACATTGACTTTTCTTTCTCAAAAAAACTAAAATAACAGCCGAACAGACTCTTTTAACTAGCACAAGTATACTTTTGTCCAAAACTAGCGCAAATATCTGCCCTTAAGGCTTTAAGTTATGCTTCTGCAGTAATTTACTAATTTTTGCGCCGTGCGATATGAGCAGCCAATGTGCGCCAGGGTTGCAATAGGTCGTAAATGTATACGTAGCCCTTTATTTTTCGTTCTCCCAGTGCCTTCATACTTTTTCGTAGTCCCCATTGCGGAAGAAATCCTGCCAATAAAAACAGGAGGAGCATAACTACATCCGTATAAAGGTAGCACATTTGATAAACGCCTGCATCAATGTCAATCCATACTCTTAAACCGATATAGATTGTGGTAAGCAGTATATAAAGATATATGAACCATGATGTTGCAAAGGCTCGCGCAAAATAAGTTCGCCCGGCACCTTTCATGCGGCGGGCGAGTTCGGCCATCTGAATGCGGTTGTACTTCATTTGCGCGCTTCCGGGCACTTCTTCAGTTAACCGGGTATCGGGCGAACATAAAAAGGTTGTACGCTCAGCATCAGTATGAAAATAAGCCAGTAGGCTCTCCTCTCCAAAAGGTATTTGCAAACTGTCGGCAAATCCCTGGTTTTGCAGGAACCATGTTTTCCGGATAGCATAATTTGCAGTGTCGCAACCCAGTATTACGCCATTTTCGTAAGCTTGCAAACGTAAGTTCTGAAGTCTTACCCGGTCGAGTATGGCTCGGCGCGCTGTGTCTGATCCATCGTCATCATAATTCAAATAAGCTTGTACCCAGTCTACTCCGGGCAATAGGTTTTCGGCATAATGCTGAAGCCATTGTGAATCAACAGGAACTGTATCGGGATTCACCACTATTACCCATTCCGATCTGGCAGCTTTAATGCCGATGGTAAGCGCAAGCTTGCGTAATTCAATATGTCGTGAGTGGGGAGGCACAAACGAATGGCGCAGATGACTATACGACAACTCTAAACGTTTCAACACCTCCTCCGTATCATCGGTCGATACCTGGTCAACAACCACAACTTCAAACTTGCCTTTGTATTGCTGTTCCAGCAGTTTAGGCAGTAAGTACTCCAACTGGCGGGCCTGATTTTGTGCTGCCACAACTATGCTTACCCGCGGGTAAACCGGCTTTTCGTTTTGCGGTTGATTGTAGATAGCTGCATGTGTTGCTTTCTCTACATCCTGCGCTTCTGTTTGCCAGGCCACATATTTGGCAGCAAGGGTATCGTGCCTCCAGCGCGTCAAGTATGTAAAGAGCAGCGCCAGGGCGTCAGTTCCAACCAGGGTTGGCAGCGCCCATACAAGTGTTGGGGTATAAAGTTCAAGCATAGGCATTGTTTCTTTCTATCAAAAAAAGTTGCCGGCCTTACATTGTCGGCTTCAAGTATGAATTTAGGATTGTTGGCGAAAAGCAGCACACACTATGGCTGTAGCAATAGCCACATTTAAACTTTCGCTCGTAGCTCTTCCCTTGGGATAACTTGGAATAAAGAGCCGGTTTGTTACGTAATTGCCAACTTCATTTGAAATCCCCTTACCTTCATTTCCCATGATAATCAGGCCTTTGTTCTCGAGATGCTGTGCATACATGTCGGCTCCGTCAAGAAAGGTGCCGTACACTTTCGTTTCGGGCGCAAGCCTGCCTAACAGTTCGGGCAAATGCAGATAGTGTAGCTTTACCCTGCCTATTGCTCCCATTGTAGCCTGTACCACCTTGGGGGCAAAAACGTCTGCTGTATCGGGCGATGCAAAAATATGTTCGATGCCAAACCAGTCGGCAACGCGTATAATCGTGCCCAAATTGCCTGGATCCTGCACACCGTCAAGTGCAAGACACAATTGCTGTCCGGGCAGCAAGCTCAGTGCTTCGATGGTTTCGGAACGGGTCGGCATGTCGAAAATAGCCAATGCCTCGCGCGGAGTTTTAAGCAGCGACAAACGTTCCAGCTCAGCCTGCGTCACTTTGACCAGTTCGCAACATCGATGCCTTGCTTCGGTATGATGCTCCAGGTAATTAGCTGTGGCATAAAGCGTACGGCAGGAAATAAGCGGCAGCAAGTCAGACACGACCTTGGGGCCCTCGCCCACAAAGCACTGCTCTGCATCGCGGTATTTTTTGATGCTGAGCGAATGTATAAACTTAATGGTATTTTTGGTAATCACGGGTTAAGCAGTGTAGTTAGCAGAATCTGCGCAGCAACAACCCTCAAGAAGTGCCCCGCCAGGAATCTATCTGAAATTATTAGCGCAAAGCTACAAAGTAATTTCTAATAATCCCTTATCTTTGCACTTAAATGTATCGAATATTGCGCCAAATCAACCATTTTACAGGCCGTCCGGTCAGCTTGCAGCTTATCGGCAACTGGCTGTTTATAGCGCTGCTGCTTCAGCTCCTAAATGCTTGCAGCAGCGCAAAATTCCTGCATGATAATCAAACCGTACTTTCAGACGTTAAACTAACTACGCCTGCCAGCAGTTTTAAAACTTCGCCCTATCGGGGTTTTATCCGGCAAGAACCTAATGCCCGTTGGTTTACTTTAGTTAAGGTTCCATTAGGCATATACTGCATGTCGAAGGCCGACTCTGTTAAAGGTAACAAGGGTTTCTCCAAAATTTTACGCAATATAGGTGAGGCACCAGTGATATACGACCCCAAACTCACCTACTACGGCCGTCTTAACTTAGAACAAGCCATGGAGAGCGAGGGCTACCTGCATGCCCGGGTAGACACTGTGGTTACACATAAGGCACATAAAACAAATGTAGAATATGTGCTGACTCCCGGCCCGCGCTATTACATCAATGAACTGTCCTTTGACTTTGAAAACGATTCGATTTATCATGCCTTCCGTGCCGATTCGGCAGCAACTTTGCTGCGTCGAGGCATGCCCCTAAACCTCAACACTCTTTCAGAGGAGCGTAACCGCATTATCAAAGCCTTACACAACAGGGGGTACTACTATTTGAACAAGGAGTACATTAGCTACGATATCGACACTTTGCAGGGCTCATTAGGAACCTCTGTCGTCTTACGCTTTCAACGCCCTCCAGGCATCGATTCTTTGCGTGCCTTTGTTCCGCAGCGTTTTCGCCGCATTCAAATTATAGAAGATGCTGCAAACGAAAATGCCCCTTCTACCGACTCTCTCGGTTACCGGGGACTACACTTCAAGTACTTTCAAAAACCCTATCTGAACAAACGCGTTTACATATCGCATGTTGGTATACGGCCGGACAGCCTCTACAACGAGAGTCAGATTCAAAGTACCTACTCCAACTTGAATGCCTTGCCGGCTGTAAGCTACACAACAATTAAATTACGCCCCATTGCCAACAGTCCGAATTTACTGGATTGCGACATTATGCTGCGCCGCAAAAAACCCCACTCCATTGGTCTCGAAGTTGAGGGCACCAACACATCGGGCGATTTGGGAGCTGCATTGGCACTTACTTACAGCAACCGCAACCTTTTTAAGAACTCTGAACTTCTGACGCTCAAACTGCGTGGTGCCTATGAGGCTATTACCGGTCTGGAGGGCTATTCAAACCAAAACTACATTGAGTGGAGTGCCGAAGCAAGCCTGAGGTTTCCTACGCTGCTGCTTCCCTTTGTAAATATAAATACCAAGCGAACATTGAAAGCCACGTCTGAAGCGCAGGTAATGTACGATATGCAAGACCGTCCCGAGTTTCATCGTCGCGTGCTGACAGGTACCTGGTCTTATCGCTGGAACCGCTCGTCCAACCCCAAGTGGCAACACCGTTACGATCTTTTTTCGCTCAACTATGTTTATATGCCATGGATTTCCGAAACCTTCCGCGAAGACTATCTCGAGGGTGACGATCCGCACTACTCTGTGCTACGCTATAGCTACGAAAACCTCTTCATCATGAACACTGGATACAGTTTTGTGTACAACTCCTTACGCGATGCTGCCAATCAGCCCACCGGACTCTATCAGACCAATGGCTTTCAAATCAAAATGGGTTTCGAGATTGCCGGAAATCTGCTTTACGGATTATCGCGCATGACCAAAAGTCATAAGGATTCGAAGGGGCATTACAACCTTTTTGGCATAGCTTATTCGCAATATGCCAAGTTCGACTTTGACTTTGCCAAGAGTGTGGTGCTCGACGAGAAAAACTCTTTGGCCTTTCACATAGCTTTTGGTATTGGTTTGCCCTATGGAAACTCTACCATTCTTCCGTATGAGAAGCGCTATTTTTCGGGAGGTGCCAATAGTGTGCGAGGCTGGAGCGTGCGCGGACTTGGTCCCGGAGCATACAAGGGTAAAGACGGAAAAATTGATTTCGTAAATCAAACGGGTAACATGAAACTCGACTTAAGTATTGAGTGGCGTACCTTTATGTTCTGGAAAATTCACGGGGCCTTCTTTGTCGATGCTGGCAATGTGTGGAACACACGTAGCTATGCTGATATGCAGGGAGCCCGCTTTCGCTTCAAGGATTTCTACAAGCAGATTGCGTTGTCATATGGCATCGGATTGCGCTTTAACTTTGACTACTTCATCCTGCGTCTGGATGGAGGTATGAAAGCCATCGACCCTTCTGTACCCAAAGGCCGACTGCACTACCCCATTACCAAGCCCAACTTTGACCGCGACTTTACGCTACACTTTGCACTGGGACTCCCTTTCTAACGGGTACTACCGGCTCCACCATTCAACTTCGCAATAAATTCAAATAAATATAACAGCTTACATGCTTAAATTCATTTCCTTAGGTTCAGGAAGCTGTGGCAACTGCTACTATTTTAACTACGATGGCTACGGACTAATCGTTGACCTGGGTATAGGCATCCGCCTCTTCAAGCGTCATTTTTCCAATTATGGTTTATCGTTAGCGCAAATCAAAGCCATCCTTGTTACTCACGACCATACCGACCACGTAAAAGCGGTGGGTGCTGTTTCGCGCGATTTCCGCATCCCGGTCTATTCTTCGCAAAAAGTGCTCGATTCGATGATGCTTAACCACTACGTATCGAAAAAAGTGCCACTCGACCTTCAGCATCCAATTGAGCGTGGACAGACCTTTCAGTTAGGCCCCTTCAGCATCACCTCCTTCCATGTACCGCACGACAGTGCCGATAACAATGGCTACATCATACGGGTTGAAGACCAATGCATTGTGCTTATGACCGACATTGGCCACTTTACTGACGAAATGCCCCAATTGCTCAACCAGGCTACGCACCTGATTATTGAGTCGAACTACGATGCTGCCATGCTGGCCGCAGGTCCCTATCCACTCAGACTGCAAAACCGCATAACGAGTTCCACCGGACACATCAGCAATGCCGAAACAGCTGCCTTTATGGCTGCTCACCTCAACCACAATCTTATTCGCCGCATCTGGCTCTGTCACTTGAGTGCCGAAAACAATCTGCCGCGCATTGCACTTGAAACTTCTCTTCATGCACTCGAGGCTACAGGTTTGAAGGTAAACCAGCCAGACGGACTCCAACTCGAGGTGTTAGGACGGCGCACACCATCGCTATTGACCGAAATTTAGCACTGCAGCAAACATTAAAACTCTCATAAAATTTTGCATGCAACGTGCTGGCTCGCAGCAACAGACTTGTAGCTGCAAAATGCGCGAATACTAAAAATCAACTGGCGCTTTTAGCAAGCAATGATTTGGTTAGTTAGCCGTAAATGCTTAACTTTAGACATCCAATAAGGGCTGCGAAAGTCAACGTTTGCCTGTAGGCCGGCTTCAAAATCTGAAGCCGGCCTGTTTTTGTTACCTTCCCTACGTTTGCATGGTCTGATTATAGCATTTTACAGTAGCGCAGCGCATATTCTGAAGCCGCGATAGAAAATCCGGGCGCTGCGATAGAATTTTCTGTCGCGGCTTTAGAAAATTCTGTCGCTCCGCTCTGCAATTTCATACCCGATTAATCGACTTTTAACAGTTAGGACCTTTTTAAGATTGCTATATCCCCCTAATGCCTGTTCCTCAAAATAAATTATAAGAGCCTCCGCTAATTATTAATTATCGGCTACACGGCTCATCAATCAAAGATTTAAGATTGTTTATTATCTACTTGGAGCAGCAAATCTTGCTGCTCCAAGTAGAGCGGATGTAGAATTTTTGACAAGCGGTTTATAAACTTTTACATCAAACTTAAGCGGGAGGATGGTGCAATAGCATAATCCTCCCGCTTAATGCGTTTTTAATAAAAAAAGAGTCAGTCAGACTATAAGCCGGGTTCTGTACGGCTACAAAAGAGCCGCGCCTGTCATTTATCCGCGCATGCCGTCACCGACATGCTGTATCGTTCCACCCTCCGGCGTGTTTCACCCTCCTTGCGGACCTGGTAAACTTGAGCGAGCAACCCTCTGACGCCGGTATACATGAACTTTCAGCTTCCGATGTGCACAGCCCGCATGTCGCCATACGGCTGGTGAGCTCTTACCTCACCTTCTCACCCTTACCCCTTGTTTCGAGTATGCCACATTACAAGTGTATTACCCTTGCAACCTGTTGCTGCACCCAAGACAAGGGGCGGTTATTTTCTTCTACACTAATTCACCCTCGCGGACGACTTCTCATTATGAAGCGGAATGCTCTGAGCTGCCCGGACTTTCCTCCTGCGCCACAGCCGTACCCCTAAAGGTACGAACAGAACGCACGCGACAAGCCGTCCGGCTGACTCTTTATGGGCGCGAAATTACAAAAAAAACGCGAGGTAAGGCGTAGTTTGTCTGAAAAACTGTATTTTTGCTACGATTTAGCACCATGACTCAGAGGGCTGCTGCATGCCCCTATCCATTGGTACTTTCAAATCCTTATAGTATAGGTCTATTTAATATGAAACATCTCCTTTTTTCAGCTCTTTTAGCCTCGGCTTCTGTTGCAGCTATGAGCCAGCCTATAGCTAACAGTCAGCAATATGTTCCTGCACCCGAGAATTTACAAGCGCGTCAGCGGTTTTCGGACAATCGTTTTGGTATCTTCCTTCATTGGGGCATATACAGCATGTTTGCCCAGGGCGAATGG
This sequence comes from uncultured Prevotella sp., assembly GCA_937906495.1. Lineage (GTDB taxonomy): Bacteria > Bacteroidota > Bacteroidia > Bacteroidales > Bacteroidaceae > Alloprevotella. Next base: position 31,442 of record CALCVT010000090.1, on the reverse strand, counting down.
TATATGCAAAATGCAAACATCGATAACAGGGAGTATGCCAAATCGGCTGATGCTTTTTATCCGCACCGCTTCGATGCAAGCAAATGGGTAGCAGCTATCAAGGCTGCCGGTGCAAAGTACATCTGCTTTACAACGCGTCACCACGATGGATTTTCCATGTTCGATACTAAACTGTCGGACTATAATATTATGAACACTCCCTACGGCAAAGACATCGTAAAGCAGTTGGTCGACGAGTGTCATAAACAAGGGGTGAATATTCACCTCTACTATTCGCACATCGACTGGACACGCGATGACTACCCCACAGGGCGTACCGGACTCCACACCGGGAAGGACAAAGCTAAGGAGAACTGGAAGAGCTACTACAACTTTATGAATGGCCAACTCACGGAGTTGCTCACCAACTATGGTAAAATTGACGGCATTTGGTTTGATGGCTGGTGGGATCACGACCAGGATAAAACACCCTTTAATTGGGAACTTCCGCAGCAATATGCCCTGATACACCGGTTGCAGCCTGCCTGCATCATTGGCAATAATCACCACCAAACACCCTTTGACGGCGAGGATATGCAAATGTTTGAGCGCGACGTGCCTGGCGAGAACAAGGCGGGCTTGTCGGGACAGAGCATCGGACAGTTGCCGCTCGAAACCTGCCAAACAATGAATGGCATGTGGGGATATAAGATTGCCGATCAAGACTATAAGTCGGCCAACGAACTTTTGCGTCTGCTCATCCGTACCTCAGCCAAGGGGGCAAACCTGCTGCTCAATATTGGTCCGCAGGCTAATGGTGAACTTCCGGCAACTGCATTGAGCCGCTTGCACGAAATGGGACTCTGGCTCAATGGTCCTGCCGGCGAAAGCATTTACGGCACTGTAGCCGGACCTATTGCGCAGGGCGATAGTGTTGTAAGTACACAAAGCCGGAAAGATGGAACACTCTACCTCCATCTTATGCCCCAACAGCCGTTCACCAGCCTGACAGTTCCATTCAAAGGCAAAATCAAGCATGTAACGTCGCTGACTACCAACAAGCGTATTGAGTATAAATACAATAAAAAACAGGGCACTTTGACCTTTACCATTCCCGACATGCAGCCCAACCAGCCAGCTTACGTTCTGAAAATAAACTAATACACGAGGCCAGCGTTCCGCCCCTTTTCAGAGATTGATATGCGAAAGAACGAAACGCTGTGCCAGCGCTGTATTTATGCTTTGACCACCTATGAAAATAATCAGTTTCCGCGCGCTACTGCCTGCTTTAATCCCCTGCACGGCCATGGCCCAACCCGGTAGAACTACACTCGTAGCTCCCAACCTGCACACGGTGCAGCTGATAGTTGATTATGATGCCTCGCAATTACCCGTAATACCCCTTGATGGCAGCAAGCGGATGGTGGTTTCGTTTGACGATTTGACGCATGAGTACCGACGCTATACCTACCGCATAGAACATTGCGACTTTGAAGGAAACCCCACAGAGGGACTCTTTGAAAGTGAATATCTTAGTACAGCCTCTGAAGAGGAGGTGATTGAAGATTATGAGCCGAGCACCAACACTACCGTGCACTACACGCATTACCGCTTCAGTTTGCCCAATGCGCGAATGCGCCCGCTCATTTCGGGTAACTACCGCCTGACTGTCAGCACTGAAAATGACGAAGGCGAGCAGGTTGCTGTGCTTCAAACGTACTTTGGCGTTGTAGACAACCGCGTACCTATTCGTCCTACTTGTACCACCAATACCGATATTGACTGGAACGCGCAACATCAGCAACTTTCCATGCGCATGGACTTTTCGAACGAGACGCTGCGCGATGCCGAAACTGAAGTGCGCACCTTGGTAATGCAAAACAGACGTTTGGATAATGCTGTAATCAATCCGCCCTGCACCTCGCAAAACGGCAACATACTCATTTGGGAACACGACAAAGACCTTATCTTCAAGGCGGGAAATGAGTATCGCAAAATGGAATTGCTTTCAACCCATTACCCCAGTATGCATGGCGACTATATTGAATGGTTCGACCCCTATTACCATTATACGCTCCTTACCGATGCCCCCCGCCAAAACTATCTTTACGATGAAGACCGTGACGGGCTCTATATAGTACGAAGCGAATCGGCCGGCAATCCGAACACCGAAGCCGACTATGCCATTATTCACTTCTCCCTGGCCTCGCTGCCGATAGCCGGACGCACCTACTACGTTAATGGCAATTGGGCTACTACGGGCTTGTCGTCCAGGTATCGCATGAGTTACAACCCGCAAACCGAAGCTTACGAAGCAGCCATCCTGCTCAAATCAGGCTATTACAATTACCAATATCTGTGTACCGATGCTACATCGCCCCATGCCGGACTCACAGCTCCGGCAGAGGGTGACTTTTACCAAACTGAAAACGAATACAATATTTTAGCTTACTACTGCCCAACGGGTGGCAGCTATTGGCAACTTGTGGGATATTCTGCCCCAATCTTCCGCAAACAATAGTTGTAAGTTCGTCGGCATTAACCTGTCAATGGGCTTTTGCCATTTCATTCTATTACCTTATTAACCCTGTATAAACAAACCAACTCATGAAAATATCCTTTTTAGATGGCTATACCATCAATCCCGGCGATTTGACGTGGAAAACGCTCGAAGCCTGTGGCGAACTGACCATTTACGACCGCACAGCTCCTGCCGATATTATCAAGAACGCCCGGGATGCCGATGTGGTTATTGTTAACAAAGTGGTGCTGACAGATGAGCATTTTGCAGCTCTGCCCCAACTCAAACTGGTGTGCGTTGCAGCAACGGGATACGACCGCATTGATACGGCAGCAGCGCGCAAGCGTGGTATTACCGTTTGCAACTGTGCCGGATACTCCAGCCGCTCGGTTGCCCAGATTGTGACTTCTCTCCTGCTCGAAGTAGCCGACTCTGTGGGTAGCTATACCCTGCGAAACCACGAAGGAGACTGGTGTCGTAGCGTTGACTTTTGCTACACAATCAAACCACGCTTTGAACTTGTAGATAAACGCATGGCAATTGTAGGCTTTGGCAATATTGGCCAAAGCGTAGCAACAATTATGCAGGCACTCGGATTGAAAGTTTTTGCCGTTACGGGACGTCCGCAAAGCGACTTGCCAGCCGGTATCGAGAAAATTGACCTTCAGAAAGCTTTTTCCACTTGCGACATTGTTAGCCTGAACTGTCCGCTGAACGCTTCGAACAAAGAGTTTGTCAATGCCGAACTACTGGCCAAGTCGAATCCGAACCTTATACTTATAAATACAGCACGAGGTGGATTGATAAACGAAGACGATGTGGCAACTGCATTGCGCACAGGACAATTGCGTGCCTATTGCACGGATGCTCTGACCCAGGAACCTCCGCACCCCAATAATCCTATAATCAATGCGCCCAATACCTATATAACTCCCCATATCGGATGGAACACACCTGAGGCACGGCAGCGTATCCTGGCCATTATTGCCGATAACATACGTGCTTACGAGGCCGGAACACCTAAGAGCGTAGTTAACTAATCGTTGTAACTTATCAACTCCAGACAATTAGCCGCACCCTATTGACGCTGCGGCTACATACTAGTTTCAGCTTTACTTAAACTCGAACACATCCGGTAGCAATTTAAGATTGCTACCGATACATAACTACATGGTAGTATCATTTACTCAAGTATTAGACTTTATAGGCACTTTGGCGTTTGCAATCTCGGGCATTCGCCTGGCCTCGGCAAAACGATTTGACCTTTTCGGTGCCTACGTGGTAGGGCTTACCACAGCTATCGGTGGCGGTACTATGCGCGATCTCATGCTCGGCCAGTCCCCCTTTTGGATGACAAATCCCTTTTATATGATATGTTCGGCACTGGCATTGGTGTGGGTCATTACCTTCCGCAAATTTCTTGTACGCCAAAATAATACGTGGTTTCTCTTCGACACCATCGGTTTGGCACTATTTACCGTAACGGGTATCGAGCGAACCATTAGCGCAGGTTTCCCTTTTTGGACTGCTATAATCATGGGCTCCATAACCGGTGCCGGAGGGGGTGTATTTCGTGATGTATTTATTAACGAGGTTCCTCTTATCTTCCGCAAGGAGATATATGCGCTGGCCTGCGTGATAGGTGGTATTGTATATTTTATATGTCACAAGTTAGGCATGGGCACCATTCCGGCCGGTATTATCTGTGGTACTTGTGTGATGCTTGTGCGATTCCTTGCTGTGAAATATAAGCTCCACCTTCCCGTTCTAAAAAGTGAAGATTAACCCCCTGCTCCACCCTGCGTTAGCAGCAGGGTGGATATACAAGCCATTGTCCATTTAGTATCAGATATAGTGATTTACCTGCACATACCGTTTTGTCAACGCCGTTGCATATACTGTGACTTTTATTCTACAACCTGCAGCTCTGAGGTTCGCAGCCGCTTTGTACAAGTGCTGTGTGATGAACTTCAAAGTCGGTGTAACTATCTGCCTGCGCGGCAAATACATACATTGTATTTGGGAGGAGGTACTCCTTCTCAACTCACAATGAGTGAACTTTCAAAAATCGTGGAAACTATACACCGTACGTACGATGTTGACCCGCAGGCAGAGCTTACCTTTGAGGCTAATCCCGACGATATTACACCTGAAATGGTTGAAGGACTCGTAAAATTGGGATTTAACCGTGTAAGTATAGGAGTACAAACGTTTGATGACAACTTGCTTCGAATTCTGCACCGACGCCATACGGCAGCCGAGGCCGAACAGGCCGTTTACACGCTGGTTCAAGGTGGTATTGACAATGTAAGCATCGATTTGATATATGGTTTACCTATGCAGTCGGCAGCCGATTTCGAAATAGATTTACAGCATGCTTTTGCCTTACCCGTTAAACACCTTTCTGCTTATGCGCTAACCGTTGAACCGCGTACTGTTTTAGGACATAAAGTGGCAATTGGAGAATTGACTCCTGCAGATGAGGATACTTGCGCTGATGAGTTTATAAGTTTACAACATGCTGCCTTGAATGCAGGATTTGAACAATACGAAATTTCAAATTTTGCCAAGCCAGGCTACTACTCCCGCCACAACTCGGGATATTGGAATGGCACGCCCTACTTAGGATGTGGGCCTGGTGCGCACTCCTTTGACGGAACCAATCGTAGCTATAATATCAGTGACCTGCAAACTTATCTTCTAACACCAGGGAATCCACCGCACAAAGTTGAAAATCTGACAGCTACGGAACGTTTTAACGAACTTATATTTCTCTCTCTGCGTACACGTGTCGGGCTCTCGCTCCAAACAGTAGCAGAACGCTTTGGTTCTGCCTGGTATACTGATTTGCTTCGTGCAGCAAATCCCCATTTAGCTTCAGGCAAGATGGTTGAAGCTGATGGCTTTTTGCGTATTGCATCGCATGCCATTTTTATAAGTGATGATCTTATTACCGATTTAATGCGTCTTTAGCCAGGGTATTTATAAGCATAGCCACTTAGCAGGAATTAAAGAAGCAGGCAGGTGTTTTGAGAACTTCAAAATTCCTGCCTGCTTTCTTTATATGCATGAACTATGCTTACTAATTAATATATGAGTAAGCTAAAGAACGAAACTAATTGCACAAAAGGTAAAAGCCTATTTGGATAAATGAGTTGTTCTATGCCTATTCTGCCACAAGCGAATCGGGTATAGAGGAACTCCATGGCATTTGTTCCTTCCAATCTATAAATCCACCTAAAAGATTGGTTACTCGATACCCCTTTTTACAAAGCAAGCTTGCTGCATAGGTTGAACGACGTCCGCTTCGACAATAAATAGCTATTGGACGCTTTTTGTCAAGCATTTTTTCAGCACGTGCTATAAAATCAGGCTGTTTAACATCAATAAGGAGAGCATGCTCAATATGCCCCTGCTTAAATTCTTCTAGTGTACGCACATCTACTAATTGAAACTTAGGATTTTGCAACATAGCAGCAAAGGTTTCGACATCGACATTGTCTGGAATAGGAACTGTTCTGCATCCGGCAAAAAGACTCATGCACAAATTTAAAATGAGCAAAGCAAGAAAACTCTTCATAGCAAGTAATACATATATCATTCATAATGTTTTAAGGCATCGGCAAAGCGCTGTTTTATTTGCCGACGCACGCTTGCGGGTTCCAGAACCTCGATGCTATCTCCATACGCCATGAGTGCGTCGAGGAAATCGGCAGTTGGACGAATGGCCAAATCAAAGTCGGTATACTCTTTAGTGTGATTTACCTCACGTTGTGAGGTATGCAACGGGAGCGTACGCAAATAATTTACTTTCACACCATACACTCTAATTCTTACATTTTCCTTAGGCGTATTGTCAGCCAGCACTCCATAATAGTCTGCCAGATAGGTAGCAGCATCAAAGTCATCATTAGGTTCAAACTCTTCATTAAGCATTCTTACCTCTTTCATACGGTCAAGCGAGTAAGTACTCATGTGTTTACCATTATCTGCCAGCAAATACCATCGCTGGTGCCATAGCTTAATGGCATATGGGCATAGTTCTACCTCACGTGCTTCTTTTTCAAACCGGCAATAAACTACCTTGAGTTTCAAGTGCCGCTTTATTGATGAGAGTAACGTACTTAAAAAGCACTCGCCGGCTGGTACATTTTCAAGAATGATACAATGCTTAATCGAAACAGAATTGGCAAGTACATCACCAACTGTAAGAGTGTTAAGCATCCAATGCTTAAGCGAATCGCCATCCATAATCGCAGTGTCCTTAATATAATAAGCATAGTTATTATTATGGTCGCAACAGATTTCGATACCAAACATCTGCTCAATGGCTTCGCGATAACGTGAAAAAGTAGAACGTGGCAAAGGATTCCCATCATTCATCTTATCAGTTTCCCATTCTTTACTTATTTCTTCCAAAGTCAAGCGCTTTCGGCATCGCAAAAGATTGAGAAGCCATATATAATGTCGAAATATTAAGGCTGGTTTCATTGATGGTAAAAAATTAAGGTTGTTTGCACACAAAGATACGGCAAAAGCCATGTTTACAAAAATATTTGCGTAAAATTTTACTTCAGCAACGTATCACCTGCCCTCACCTTATCTTTATCAAGAATCGAACACTTTGATATTTAGAATCATACTACTTATAAATCTAATTCTATAGTCATTTTAGCTCAAATACGCCTTAACGAGTCTTTTACATGCAAACTTCTAAAAAAAATGTTGATTTATTGAATATTTTTGCCGCCTGCTCCGACTTATGGTACAGCCAATTACGAACTTTGCCATCGAAATCAAAGGAAAGCGGAAGAGCACACAGAACTTAAACAATCTTCCGCCAATTTTTCCGTAAGGATTAGTCACAGACTTATAATGAGATTCACAGCCTGCTTGCTCAAAAATATTCGGCAAGCAGGCTACATTTTATGGATTGAAGTGCTTAATGCTTTTACATATCGCACCGATATATAATAATAACAATATCATCCACAACTATTTAATGCATAATCATAAACGCAGCCTATAAACTTCAAAATGTTTAAAACGGCTATCTGAAGCATCGTGCCTCAGACAGCCGTTTATTACTTTCATCAGAGTATCGGATATTTATACCTTACTCTTTGGATAAGAACCAATAAAGAATTTAGATATTTTCTTTCTCGATATCCTTAAAGTACTTGTATGTACCATGAGTGATGCTCTCACAAGCAGCCTCGTCACATACAATAATACCATGTTCGTGCATCTGCAGTACAGAAATGGTCCACATTTGAGTTACAGGTCCTTCGATAGCAGCCTGCAATGCACGTGCCTTGTTATGACCGTTGCAGAGAATCAGAACCTCCTTTGCCGACATAACAGTACCTACGCCTACAGTAAGAGCGGTAGCGGGAACATTCTCAGGTTTGCCACCAAAGAAGCGTGAGTTTGCTACACGGGTGTCAGTTGTAAGAGTCTTTTGACGGGTACGGCTTGTGAGTGAACTTCCAGGCTCGTTGAATGCAATATGTCCGTCAGGACCGATACCTCCAATAAAGAGATCGATACCACCTGCTTCCTCAATCATTTGTTCGTAGTGTGCGCATTCGGCTGCAAGGTCAGGAGCGTTACCATTCAAAAGGTGAATGTTCTCCTTCGGGCAATCGATGTGGTCAAAAAGATTGGCAGCCATAAAAGAGTGATAGCTCTCAGGATGCTCTTCAGGCAGACCTACATACTCGTCCATGTTAAAGGTAACAACGTGCTTGAAACTTACACGTCCTTCTTTATTGGCCTTCACGAGCGCCTTGTACATACCGATAGGTGAAGAGCCGGTAGGCAGACCCAACACGAAAGGCTTTTCTGCTGTGGGGTTGGCAGCATTGATACGGTTAATAACATAGTCAGCAGCCCACTGCGACAGCTTTTCGTAATCGGGTTCAATAATTACTCGCATGATTGGTTGTAGTTTAGAGTTAGATTTTGATATATCTTTTGTATCTCTCGCAAATTTAATCATTCTCTGTGTACCTTGCAAGTCTTTGACTTAAATCTTTTCTGAAAACCACATTTCGTCTTACTCTTCTTCGCCATTCGCCTTGCTTTTTGTAGATTTGCGCTACTTATTACTGGATTGAAACGAATAAGCACCATACACAACTCCATGCAAGACTTCGTACACTTACACGTTCATACCCAATATTCTATACTTGATGGCCAAGCCTCGGTATCAAAACTGGTTGACAAAGCTATACGCGACGGTATGCGCGGAATGGCTATAACTGACCATGGCAACATGATGGCTATCAAAGAATTCTTCAATTATACAAATAAAGTCTGCGGTAAAGCCCGGGGAAACATAAAAAAAGCACAAGCAAAACTTGAGGCTTTGCGTAACAACACTTACCAAATGCCTGCAACTAGTGACAACCCGGACGCAGGAAAAACCCGAGACGAACTTATTGCCGAATGCGAAACACTTATAGCAAACCAATTGCCGGCTGCTAATTTCAAGCCTATTTTTGGATGCGAAATGTATGTCTCAAGAAGAGGCGACAAAACTCTTAAGAATGAACGTGTTGACCAGTCTGGTTGGCACCTTATTGTATTGGCCAAAAATGAGCAAGGATACCATAACCTTATAAAATTGGTATCACGCTCATGGGTTGATGGTTTCTACATGCGCCCGCGCACCGATCATAAAGACCTCGAAACTTTTCATGAAGGACTCATTGTATGCTCTGCCTGTTTGGGTGGTGAGATTCCTCAAAAAATAATGAAAGGGCAACTTGCCGATGCTGAAGAGGCTGTCAAATGGTTTAAACGCGTATTTGGCAATGATTATTACCTTGAATTGCAGCGGCATAAAGTAACAGATCCGGCAATACGTGCAAACCGAGAAACCTACCAGCAACAAGTAACTGTCAATACTGAACTTTTGAAACTGGCTGAAAAATGTGAGGTTAAATATATCTGCTCTAACGACTGCCACTTTGTAGACGAGGAAAATGCTGAGGCACATGACCGCCTGATATGTCTATCTACCGGTCGCGACTTGGACGACCCTAACCGTATGCTCTATACCAAGCAAGAGTGGTTCAAGACTCAAGCAGAGATGAATGCCATATTTGCAGATCTTCCTCAAGCCTTAGCAAATACTTGCGAAATTTGCGATAAGATAGAAACTTACAGTATTGATCACGCTGCTATTATGCCTAACTTTGCCATTCCCGAAGATTTTGGCACTGAAGAAGGCTATAGAGAAAAATATTCGGAGCAAGAACTATTCGATGAATTTACGCGTGACGAAAATGGAAAAATTGTAATCAGCGAAGAAGAGGGCTGGAACAAAATAGAAAAACTCGGTGGCATAGACAAACTTTACCGTTTGAAACTCGAAGCTGACTACTTGGCCAAACTGGCATATGAAGGTGCTTATAAACGTTACGGAAAACCACTGAGCGAGGAAGTTGAAGAGCGCATGCGATTTGAACTCTACATTATGAAAACCATGGGTTTTCCAGGCTACTTTTTGATTGTGCAAGACTATATTCGTGCAGCACGCGAAGAACTGGATGTAAGCGTAGGACCTGGCCGTGGCTCTGCAGCAGGTAGCGCAGTGGCCTATTGTTTGGGCATTACGCAAGTTGACCCTATCAAATACGATTTGCTGTTTGAACGTTTCCTTAACCCCGACCGTATTTCGTTGCCAGATATCGATGTTGACTTTGACGATGATGGCCGCGGACGCGTTCTTAATTGGGTAACGCAAAAGTATGGGGCCGACAACGTAGCACACATTATTACGTATGGAACAATGGCCACGAAATCGGCCATAAAAGATGTTGCCCGCGTACAGAAACTGCCTCTCAAGACATCGAATGCACTTTGCAAACTTATACCCGATAAACTCCCGGAAGGACCCGATGGTAAGACCCCCAAAATGAACCTTCCTAATGCAATTGCTGCCATACCGGAATTACGTGAAGCCGAAACTTCGCCCGACCCTCTATTACGCGACACTATACGCTATGCAAAAATGCTCGAAGGCAATGTCCGCAATACCGGCGTTCATGCCTGTGGCTTTATTATTTGTCGTGACAATATATCTGACTGGGTTCCTGTATCTACAGCTAAAGATAAAGAAACCGGTGAGGAACTACACTGTACCCAATATGAAGGTAAGGTTATTGAGGAGACTGGACTCATCAAAATGGACTTTCTTGGACTCAAAACGCTTTCCATCATCAAAGAAGCTATTGAGAACATTAAGCAATCACTGGGTATAGACCTTAATATTGACGAAATAAGCATCGACGACCCAGCAACCTACCAGCTCTATTGCGACGGCCGTACTATCGGTACGTTCCAGTTTGAATCGGCAGGCATGCAAAAGTATTTGCGTGAACTACAACCCTCAACCTTTGAGGACCTTATTGCCATGAATGCGCTCTACCGTCCGGGACCTATGCAATACATACCCTCTTTTATTGCTCGTAAACATGGCGACGAGGAAATAACCTACGACCTTCCATGCATGGAGAAGTATCTTAAAGATACTTATGGTATAACCGTTTACCAGGAGCAAGTCATGTTGCTTTCGCGCATCATTGCAAACTTTACGCGAGGAGAAAGCGATAACCTTCGAAAAGCAATGGGTAAAAAGCTTATTGATAAGCTGAATCACATGTATCCTAAATTTTTGGAAGGAGGTAAGGCTAATGGTCATGATCCTAAGATTCTTGAAAAAATATGGGAGGATTGGCGTGCATTTGCTTCGTATGCTTTCAATAAAAGTCATGCTACATGCTACTCTTGGGTGGCCTACCAAACAGCTTATCTGAAAGCCAATTATCCTTCGCAATACATGGCTGGTGTAATGAGCCGAAGTTTAGCTGACATTGGTACCGTATCAAAACTCATGGACGAGTGTAAATCGATGGGAATCAATACTCTTGGGCCAGATATTAACGAGAGTTACCTCAAATTCAGTGTTACGCACAATGGCGATATTCGTTTTGGTATGGGCGCTGTGAAAGGGGTTGGAGAAGCTGCCGTTCTTCAAATTATCCAGGAGAGAGAAAAAAACGGACCATATACCTCAATCTACGATTTGGTTGAGCGTATAAACCTAACTACCTGCAACCGGAAATCTCTCGAGAGTTTAGCCTTGTCGGGAGCGTTCGATAGCTTTGGTTCAATTGCTCGCGAGCAATTTATTACTCCAGACGAAAAAGGCGAAAATTTTCTTGAAACGCTCATGCGATACGGCAACCGATACCAAATGGACAAAGCCGAAAATACAATGTCGCTCTTTGGTCCAATGGAGATGGTTGAAATTACCAAGCCTGAACCCGTAAAGAATTTTCAGCGCTGGAGTGATTTGGAACGACTAAATCGCGAACGCGACTTAATAGGTATCTATATCTCCGGGCATCCACTCGATTCTTACCGAATCATCTTCGATAAAGTTTGCACAGCAGCAATGACTCAATTAGAAGACCTTGCGGCTTTTGCTAATCAAGACATCACTTTTGGAGGCATTGTGACTGATGTACGTACAGGACAGGACCGCCAAGGTAAACCTTACGGCATCGTAAAAATCGAAGATTTCAGCGGATCAGGAGAATGCCCACTCTTTGGAGATGATTGGGCACGGCTTTGTGGTTATTTCGGCATAGGCAATACGCTCTATATAACGGCACGTATTGAAGAGCGGCGTTGGCGAGCAGGCACATTCGACCTCAAAATAGGTAACGTTGAGTTCTTAAGCGATGTAAAAGATAAGATAATTAAGTCTATTACAATAAACATTCAACTCGATAATTTTGACGAAGCAACAGCAAACGAACTAACTAGTCTCATACTCGACAATGCTGGGACTACCGAACTTTTTTTCAATATATGCGACCGCACAAAACAAACAAATATACTGTTACAAAGCAAAAAGCAACAAGTAGCACTAAGCCATAAACTGATCAACTTCTTGAACAGTAATGATGCGCTCGACTACAAAATAAACTAATGGCGTTAAATTGAATTGCACAAATGTTTTTTTGAACATCTTTGGTTGCTATTCCAAAAAATATACTTATCTTCGCCTTATCAAACAATTAACCCCAAGTAATTCTTAAATACTTCGTAAAACAAATGGAAAAGATTATTACTGACGCCAACTATGCTGAACTTGAAGCTACTGGCCTTCCTATCGTTATTGACTTCTCAGCAACTTGGTGTGGACCTTGCAAAAAAATTGCTCCTATCATTGATGAACTTGCTGCCGAATACGACGGCCGTGTAGTAATCGGCAAGTGCGACATTGATGACAATGATGAACTCACTGCTAAGTTTGGTATTCGCAATGTACCTACCGTTATTTTTGTAAAGGACGGTCAAGTTGTAGATAAGCAGGTAGGTGCAGCTACAAAGAGCACTTTTGCTGAGAAAATAGAGGGTATACTCTAAATATCTTCGAACATCATTAAGCAAGCATAAATGCAAATAATGCTAACCGCTTGCTTAAGTTGTTTATAAATCCAATCATTACAAGCCCAACTGCCATGACTTTAGAAGAAGAACTGCTACAGGATGCTGAATATGATGCACAAGCCGTAGAATACATCCGCACACACCTTCCGCAGGAACTGCAAAATCTGTACACGGAGGAACAGCTTTATTATTTCTGCGACCTCATAACTGAGTTCTGCGCAGATAAGGGCGTTTTCGATCCGAATAACGCCGATGCTGATGGCTACGTAGACATTGATCTTGAAGCTATTGCACAATACATCGCACAAAAAGCTAAGAAAGAAGATATTGGTTCTTTTGATTCTGAACAGCTCTTCTTTGTAGTCCAGGTGTATTTGGACTTTGATTTAGGACTCGAAGAGGAATAACTACAAACTCTATTTCAGTTCCTAAGTTTACTTTATATGTTAAATATCTAAGCCCCGCATACGCCCTATATTTGTATGTGGGGCTTAGCATATGCTATAGCACAAAACTTACTATAAATAGATGTGCAACATTCTTATCATACAAGGCAAGCAAACCGCATTAGCACTAATGTGAGACTGCTTAAATAATTTGTCAGCAACATAATAACGATTCTAGCGACGTCGTTACAAATCATTCTCCTATAAAGCCTTAAATGGCGAATCAGCAAACCAAACAACTGCAACGGCCGGTTAAGCGTTTCTAGCTGACAGTTACAGATAGTCAGTTACAGATAGAAAAGAATGTATTTTATTCGTAATATTCGATAGGTAAGAAATTGCTTGTACATCAACGATAGATGGACTCGTTATGACTTCTTCTTAATCTCTAATCTTACCTCCGAACAGGATTTAGGCACTATTTCTATTTGAATAGTTTTATTTGTAACAAATTGATGTGTATTCACGTTATATTGCTTTGTCCATTCGTCATTGTCATGAAGCATTTCATAATGCTAAACCAATAATTACATTCAGCACACTTACTGTTTCAAAGATAACATACTGACTTTTTGAACCTTTAGTTTTTGCATCGGTAGCCCAACCTAAATATCTACATAAAGTGTAAAAACTATTGAATTTCGTAGCGTGTGGACAAAATCCAGAGCCACTCTTTTGCTTCATCTAAGTTAGCAGACCCAAGGTTGAGTTCTGTCAAAATCGTAAAAATGGAGGCCGTGTAAATAATATTACACGGAGTCTACAAAATTTTATACCCCCAGAGAGCTCTTTAGATATACCATTTCTGCAATTTAACCATAAACCATTCTAATACGGCATACTCACTTTATTAATATGAGGAGGGCAAGATTGTATATACTAATCCTACCCTCCTCACATCCCCATAAGGTTTGCATACATTAAGTTCCTTACTTTGTTGACAATAAGAAACTGAAAGTTGCTTATAATGCACCTTTGCACCATTACTGAGGCAGCTCGTTGAAAGCAAACAACTAAGCACGCTCAATCAGTACAACAGCATAGGCTGAAATTCCCTCTTCACGCCCTGTAAATCCAAGACGCTCGGTAGTAGTTGCCTTGATGCTCACATCCTCTATATCAACCTCCATCAAAGGAGCTAAACAAACTTTCATCGCTTCGATATGAGGGTTAAGTTTAGGGCGTTCTGCACAAACTGTTGCATCAACGTTACCCACCTTCCAGCCTTTTTCTGCGAGCAAGGCAATCGTACGTTTCAGAAGTATTTTACTATCAATTCCTTCAAAGTCTGCCGAGGTGTCAGGAAAGTGATATCCAATATCACGCAGATTTGCAGCACCCAACAAAGCATCACAAATTGCATGTATCAGCACATCTGCATCGCTATGACCCTGCAGTCCGAGCGTATGTTCTAATTGGATGCCTCCCAACCAAAGGGAGCGTCCGGATACGAGTTTATGCACATCGTATCCCATTCCTACTCTAATTTTCATCGGCGTCGTCCTAGAAGTTCACGTATACCATCAAAATCGAAAGCCAGCGATACGCGCAAAGTCTGATCCAACGGATTGGATGCCGAAGTTGCTATCACGTAGCCAGCATCAATAGAAAGCACGTTCATGCGAAAACCAGCTCCTACAGTGGCATACTTACGATTGCCCTGCATAGCACTCTCGTGGTGATAACCGGCTCGCAGCGTAAACTTTTCATTATACACATATTCAGCACCAATACTCCACTGAATTTCTTCAAGTTCACCTTTGAAACCGCGCTCAGAGTCACCAAACGAAGTAAAGATGCCTGAAATGGACGACTTACTGTAGTAGTCTTTGTCCAAGCGTTCCTGGTAGTCCTCTTCAGCCTCATCAGCACGTTTCAAGGGCATTGAAGGAACTAACAATTTATTCAAATCAAGTGCAAAGCTGATGCGATTATATTCATTAAGAGGCATCATATAGTTTATACCCAAGCGCAAGTTCGTAGGAATAAAGTACGAACGATCATCGCCGTAGGATACTTTGCTACCAATATTGTTTATATTGAGACCCCATGCCAATTGGCACTCTCGTTGACCCATCATAACATAGTTATTATAATAAAGCGCGATATCAGCAGCAAAGGCAGAACCTGCAGTGGTATTGTCGTCGTAATGTCCGGTAATATCAGAGTACATATAACGCATGGCAACTGCGGCCGAAAACTTTTCGCTCAACATACGCGAGTATGCAACATCTACGCCCAACTCATATGGCTTTACGCTCATGTTTTCGGTGGGTATTTCGCCTAATGTAAAATAGCGTATCGATGCACTGAGCGCCTGGTAATCGCCCAATCGGATATACCCTACAGCATCGAGCAAAGCAATACCTGTTGTGAGTTTTCGGAGCCAAGGTGTATAGTTAATAGCGAAGCCGGCACGCGAAATTGTAAAAGGGTATTTGGCGGGATTCCAGTATTGCGAGTGGACATCAGGATCGGTTGCTGCACCAACGTCGCCCATACCGCCGGCACGGGCATCAGGTGCAATTGATTGCGAGGTAACACCCGTGCGCACGGGATTGAACTGGTCGCGTACTTCGTCATCAGCTAAAGCAGGCAAGGCTGCAAAGCTTAAGACGAGAGGTATGTGGTGAACTTTCATTAGCTATTTTGTATTATTATGGCAAGCTACGTTGCCCTTTTATTCTTAATGACTCGCTTTCTTAACGAGCATTCTATGGTTTTAGTATACACAATGATCAAAAAAGATTGGTTGTTATTGCCATAAACAAAACATAAGATCATTGTTGCAGAGGTCTAAACTAGCTGTAACCGAACGGAGATTACCGAATAATAAGCTTTTTGGTCTTTGTTTCGCGCTTACCCACCTTACTTCGGTAAAGATAAACCCCACGCTCCAAACGATTGCCGGCATAATCGGTTAAATTCCAATCAAGACTTGCAGTGCCGTTACCTGCAGGAACACGTTGACTCTGATGCCAAACACGCATACCTGCCACATTGAACACCTCGGTTGTAATCTCGGTTTCAGCTTCGGCTGCGGCCACGAACGTAGTGATAAATCGTGTTGACTCAGTGGGAGCATCTAATGTAGACTGCACATCAAAGTCTGGAGTTCCATTTGGATTTACACGGAAAGCAAGTTTTGCAGTAGTAGAGTTATCATAAACATCCCATACTCTAAACGACAACGTATGACGTCCGGGCGTCAGATTATTTAGTGGATATTCAACGAGCCCTTTGCTGTACGAACTGTAGTCAAAATTGAAATGATCGTTCATTGTTATCAGTGTCGAGGGGTCGTTATCGAACCAAAGTTCCATATCATGTCCTAAGTTACCGCTTACCATCGAGATTGCTGAAGAGTCGGACACTGAAGCGTAGAACACAGCATCAGTTCCTATGGTTGCTCCATCTACAAAGTCTGGGGTATTCAGATAAAGGTAAACGTCAGGGCCTATAGAATCTGTTATAGCCTGGCTGCTCGTACCATTCAGACAAAAGCCGGTATAGCTACCATTTAGTTCGCTACTGTGGTCTTCGTTTACTGCATATAATGATAGTAAAGCCTTTTCGGTACTAAAGGGAATACCCCGGGGCACCATGAACTGCAACTTAAAGCGCCCGTTAGTAACCGGAACTGACCCTTCGAAGAGTGTCTGCGTATAATCTGAATAGATAATAGGATCTTCATAATTATTGCCATAGCCCTTACAGTGAAGCGTTTGCTTAGGTGTAAACACCGTACCAGTCAGAGTGCCGTTAAAGTTTTGATCAGGCATTCCGGCTTTTACATCCGCATTGACATATCCTGAAAAACTAACCACATCGCCTATAGGTAAGTGGCTGAAGAGGTCAGGAGTAACAGGCTTGCCGTTAATACTATCTATTCTTATACCCGGATCGGGATATGACAAAGCCAATGCGGGATCTCCCAGCAGCACATATTTCATTTTATTAATGGTACGATCCAAACCTATAGCTTGCTTATCGCCTGCTGTATTAGCTATGAGTTCACATTTGGTTAGTCTCAAAGCATCACCCATCGTATAACGTTTGCCATCAGAATCTTTTGCAAAAGCGTATTTTACAAATCCTCTGTTAATAGCCCGGTTATAGTTAGAGAATACAGAGCGGGCTGCACAAACTACAGCTACAGCCGGCCCGTTGGGTGCAAATAGGGCATTGCGTCCCATGTCGGTCATGGCCTGATCGTAGGGCGTAATTTCGCAGGAGGCAAAAACCCAAACAGGCAAACTTTCGCTGATATTAGCCAGCATATCGGGCTTCTCAAGAAAGAACTTATGCGACATGCGATCAGGGCTACCATGCCCATTATAATTGAATATCAGTGCACCCTGCTGCATAGACTGCTTAATCTTTTGCGTAGCTTCGGGATAAACGGGGCCTTTTGCACTTTGTGTGACCGTGTATATATCCGGAAAAATGTAGTGCAGCCTAAAGTTTTCGTTGGCGGCAGCTTCTGTTTGACGAGCTACTGATAGCGCATCGTGCATATGCATATTATCATCCCCTGTATCACCTATGGCCCACATGCGATTCTTCCAACTTCCTACTTGCTCATTATTCATATAACGGAGCGTCTGGTCTACCAGCCATTTGGCATCTTCCGAGGTATGACAAACAAAGCGTCCCACACCAAGATCTATTTTCTCTTGGGTAAAATTCACTCCTTCGGCATCATCCAAATAGGCATAATAGTCGTCGGTAACATAGCTGCGCAACGTACCTATTGAGTAAACGGCATTTTGTCGGTTCTCCTCATCGTTTCGTTCGTAAGCTAACAGGTAGTCATCTGGATTAGTGCCTTTCCATTCGCTAGTAATCATGCGGTTATCGTAAGCACAATCACCAAAGAGCATGAGATACTTTGGTGCATCTGAATAGTTTTCCGCACGGTCGTAAAGCATTTTAAGGTAGCGGCGATAGGCTGCGGCATCTGGAGTTCCCGATGAGAATTCATTATATAATTGTCCGGCATTAACCACCTTTACACGCAAACCATTGCGTTGCCGGTGTGCCTCGGCCAATCGTTCTGCTTGTTCTGTAAGTTTACCTGATGTTGGCACAATAATAATGTAGTCAATAGCAGCATCTGCATGAAGGTCTTGATTGACTACGTTTCCTACTACTTCGGGCGAATCGTAGGTGCGCGACACATCAACCAGTACAAAGCGTTTGTTACCATCAGCAGCCTGAGCGCGGTAAACGTCACCTTGCAGTTGTCCGGGCAATTCAGCCACCGGATTCGAGGCATTGCCTAACTGCCACACACGAGTGTTGGCATTGGCTCCGGACACATTCAGGGTAACACTACCTTTAGAGCCACCATTAAAAGGTGCCGCAGTAAAAGCTGTCGATAGTTGCTGCTGAAATTGCGTGTAGAGGTAATTCAGCCTGCCTGTACCTGTAGCATTAACCATGAAGCGAGCTTCGTTACCCAACTCTGCATTGAAAGAGCCACGATATCCACGGGCTGACTCTCCCTCTCCATAAGAACCGATGCTACACTTCACATCACTTCCCGAAGGTGGAGTAATGGTAATGTAGGTCATGCCTGAAGAGTTTTTGGCAGAAACATCATAGTAGACTTTGCACTCCCCGCCTACATGTCCGGGCAAGTCGAGCTTAAAGTTTACACCTCCTTGAATATCCTTCGAGTCGTAAAAGTCACGTCCTCCTCCATACCACACAAACGCATCGTTATCATAAAGCGCATTAGCTGTTACCTGCGACACCTCTTTGCCAGCTTCTGCAGGTAACTCTAAGGTATTAAAGGTTGCAGGCGCTTCGCCTTCAGTCAGAAAGTAATAGCTATAGTTAGCAAATGTATTGTGCAGGAACTTGCCCTTTCCATACCAAGAAGTCAGTCCCTCTGCAAAAAAGAGTACCGAACCCTGGCGGCGGTAAAGGGGGACCTCGTTTAAATCATCTATCAAAGCATCGTCTCCCTCAAAAGTAAACACATCCGGCAGGGGTCTGCCACCATAACCATAGAGTTTTACTTTTGAAGGGTCGGCAAAACCCATTTTGGACAATTGTGCGTCGGATAGTTGGTATATACCCTCTTTTGAAACACGAATCTTAACCCATTTGCCTTGAGCCAATACAGAGTGTGCTGCATAACGTTGAACTGCAGTTAAATGCTGATTTGCAGCAACTATATGACGAGCTGCCGGCGATAACTTTGGACCGACAATTTCGGTTCGCAACTCATAGTTTGTAAGCCGAAGCCATTTTCCCTGCTTTTTAACAACAGGAACAAAGGCCACATCCATATAATGCTCGCCCCGCATCACTGACCGGACAGCATCAAACTGCACATGTTCAGACGCCTCGAATCCGGCAACTTTCAGCCGGCGCACCGAAGCTGCATCAAGGGGTTCGTATTCAGGGTATTCTATAAATACACGCACGGAATCGGACGGTAACAACTTTCCCAAACGTAGCTGCGCAGTTTCGTGAGGTAGCTGACCTTGTGCAGGTACTGCAAGGGTAAGCATACCAGCCAACAGCAGGGGTGAATAGAGTTTCATGCGCGATAGTCTTATTATTCAGGTTTTAAAGTCAATACTAAAGTCTTATTGTGAAGACTTTGCCTCTTCATAGAGAGTATAAAGAAAAAGCATCTCGCCTTTCATTGAGTCTGTATGCAGGCTCTGAGTTTGCAAAGATAGTGAAAGGTGAGTGAAGTAGCAAATCTGAAAGCTCGCTTTCAAAGATTTGCTATTTTCGAACTGCATCCTATCTTATCCAAAGGGAGTGAAAAGTAAGCGAAGTTTCAAGACAGAAAGCACGCTTTTGTTGATTTCCACATTTATCCTACTCTATCTGCTCATTTATTTGATATGAAAAGCAAAATGTTCGTTTCCATCAATCAACAAAGCAATACGATCGTCTATATGCACTTCCTGTGGTGTGATTGGCAGAGGAAAAAGCAGCAGGTCTCCTTGTCTCAAAGTATAATACTGGCTTATTTGTGCAATGGTTTCATCTGTCTGCTGAAAGAAGTTGGCTGGCACTCTCACTTCTGCCTTTGCTTCGTTAAGTTGCAAAGTAGCAACATCACCAATCTGTAGAGACTGGACAACTTCATCGGGTACTGCAACAGCATTGTCAAAACCAACTGCTAAGTCCCAGGGTGCATGAGCTAAACGCAGGTCATTCAATAGATTCTCAGCCACAAAATGCACGCCCAAAGTTACACAACTCTTGTCATAATAGCGCGATGCAAAATGTTGATGGATGCTTCGTCCCAAACGGTTTATTCGAACGGCCACGCAAAGTTGTGCCGTGCAACAAGTAGCAAAGTCGGGGATAAAAAAAGGATTCTTGCGGAGTAGCAGTGCAGTGTCTGGTAAGGCCACTACACGCATCTGCAGATTGTCTGCTGTATAAAATAAACGGAATATCTTCATTGATAATTAATTTTGATATAAAGCGTTCCGCCCGCGAAAGCCAGATGCTGCCATAAAATGCCAGCATAGAATGTTTACCGGCTGAAGAGGGACAACATCCGCACTCCGTAGGCGGAACGTTTCATGTTAGCGATTGAGAATAAACTTAAGACTGACGCCAAAATCCTGGGTAGTTACCGGATAAGACGACGAAGTAAGAAGCGGTTTGTTCATCTGACGGTCGTAATAGGCTGTCAAGGTCAAGAACTTGCTGAGTGAATAGTCGGCCGAGAACGATACCTGCACTGCTTTATTTCCGCTTGTTGCTTGTGTAAGCTGTGTCAGGATATCACGATTCAGTGCACTCTGATTGCGTATGGTAAAGTCCAGACGCAGGTTAAGGTCGTTTGCAAACCCACGTGCATTCGTTTCTGTTTTCTTGGCACTACCGCTGCCCTTGGAGCGCGAGCGCACCGTTTTCTTCGGGGCAAAGAGGTTGAGGTCAGCAATTTTATAACCCAGACCTATTACAAAGTCATTCGAACGTGTTTCAGTCAGTTGCTGCGAAGTCATACTCAGCATGAGAACTCTAGTTCGACGCATCTCCACCTTAGCCGTAATATTGTTTTGGAACGTCATATCCACGCCAAAGAGTGGCGAGAAACTCTCGTTGATGCTCACGGTCGATACATCGTACATACAACTCGGTACCGGATTACCTGTAGCTACATCGTTTATAAACCCAAAGCCATTCATATATTCCATATAACTTGTAAAAGTGTTATACGAACCTACGGAGTAAATACTCTTATACGAGTGGTTCAGGTTGAAGCTTTTAAATACTTTCTTCATTCGCGGCAGTTTGGCCAGCCCAGCATAGGTTATGTTCCAGTTGGGCAGCATCCGCGTGAGCGCCGGGAATATGTCGAGTCCTTTATTGCCTACAGTATAAGCGTTCAGGAAAGCCGGAATCATTACCTCAGGTGAGTAAGGGCTCACCGTACCATTGGCCGGATCAAAAGGTTGTCCGGCTAAACTGGTTCCGGCTGGATATACCGCGTTGGTATACTTACCTTCTATGCGCTTCCGGTACGATTCAAGTGAGTTGACAAACTTGGTAAAAGTTTTGCTCTTATACCCCTTATCGGGCGAACCACTTTTTTCGAATGCTGTACCTAGCGAGATGGTAGTCATCGTAAACGAGCCTGTCTCTGTGGTAGGCATACCGGCAAACATATACTGTATGCTGCGGTTACGGGTCGTGTTTCGCGAGGCATTTAGATCTATCTTTACATCGCGGAAAGGCTCCAATGTAGCACGAATTTGCAGTGATTCGTTCAAACTTGAAGTTGCCGGAGTAATAATGCTGTCGGCCATCATGAGCCAACCGCGTTCGGCTGCACGCCGCACATATCCCTCGTTGGTCATACCAAAAGCAAAATCCAATCCTGGAGCCATTCCGGCTGCACCCTTGCTTTGTCCAAAAACATCGCCGATTGTCGGCTTAAATCCGGGTACACTCAAATTAAAGCGATTCGTGTAGCTCACATTAATGTTGCGTACCATCATCAAAAAGCGTGTACCCATCTGCAATGCCTTGTACCAGCCTTGATCCTCTGGGCGGCGTCTGGGTGAAACAGTCAGTTTCAATCGTGCCGTATCCTGCGAAAGTATGAGAATTTGGTTATTGTCAACTACCTTATAGCGTATAGGATAGCGGCTGCCGTCGGGACGCATGGCCGTTACGCGCAACTTTTTAGAGCGTTGGTTGTGCCTAATGGTTTGAGTTGTATCGGCTTTGAGCACGATTTCCTTTTGGAAATTCTTCTTTTTATTCTGTTTATCCTTCTTGCTCTTGGGCGTTTGTGCATATTTGCGGTTCACCGCCTTCAGGAAGGGTACATGATTGTAGAGTGTTTCCATGTTGAGGCGTCCGTTACCTGTAATATTGCGTGAATTATTGATGGTATTTCCCAGCGAAGACCCATCTTCCAACTCAGTACCGCGCGCCCAGTTGTACGTAGCATTGTAGGTAGCATCTGCAGTAATCCAGTCAAAGGCCGGAATCTTATTAAGCGGCAACTTCCATGAAAGATCAAAATTCTGCTGATACGACAGCGGACGGCCCAATTCCTTAAGGCTATGCCATACAGAGTCTTTCCAAGCTGCATAACGGTCTGGGTAAAGATCCTTGTTAACCGCCGTGTAAGGCTGTTCAATTTCAGCATTCGTTCCTGAGCTAAAGTTAGCATGGATGTTTTTGGTCAAATCCCACCGCAACTGGAAGGAGCGATTCCATAAAAAGTCGCTCGACCATGTCAAAGGTAGTTTTGAGTTTTCAAGGTTCTCCATGTCGCGCTCCTGCAACTCATAGTACGAACGTGTGATGTCTGAATTAAAGCCTATATTTTGCGGAGCCAGATTAAAACTTTGCTCACGCAAAATGCGCAACCACTTCGACTTATTCTTCATTTTCTTGAAAGGCTCAAGCGGTTTAAAGTTCGATGCCCAATTGTAATTAAAGGTATACTTCCAATTCTGGTCCTTTTCCCAAGCTGTTGTCTCACCGGTTGTATGCCGGGTTGAGTAGGCATAGCCAAAGGTAAAGTTGGCCGGATCGTAAGGCATGGGGTGCCGTTTGGTCGAAATATTGAAACGTGCACCGGTAATGCTGAAATTCTTATTTACAACTACCTTCTCAATAATGTTCTTGAGCGAGTCGCGCTGCGCCTTGGTAGGCAGAGCATCGAGTGCCTCGTCTACTTCCATATCTGTGTCAAGCGGATTATAGCGTGGAGAGGTTCGCTGCTTGGAGTATGAATAGTAGATGGGAGCATTGAGTTTGGCTTTCTCAGGCAAAAATTTGCCCATTTGCACATTCGTTGTCACTGAATACTCGTATAGGTTATCGTCACGGCGTTGGCTCACCGTCTCTTCGAGTCCGCCAAAGCCTTCTGTTTCAATGTGTCCGGTCAGGTTTATTGTAGCAACGTCCGAGAGTTCCAGGTTTAGTTGAGACTGTGCAGCCCAACCACCCTTGTTCGAGAATTGCTGTAAACGGAGTTCGTTGGCCCACACCTCTACATTTTGCAGATTGCGCGATTTGTTGCGCACACCAATCATAATGGTACGCACCTCTCCCAGCGAGGGGTTACCCATTACGCTTACCTTATTATTGGGACGCTCCGAATCGTACTCTGAATAGAGCTTTGAGTTGGTTGCCAGCCCTAAAGCCCTTTGCTTGTTACGGTTCTTCTTGGTGTTGGTAAACATAGACAGGTCTATATCGAGCATGTTATCGGCCGGCCAGACAATACGGGCGTTCGACAGGTTATCGGCATAGCGTCCTGCGGGTGTTACTTTGAGCGGTATTTCATATTCATAAAAGTTGCTCTTATAATCGGAACCCAAACGCACAAAGAGCGATATTTCGTCGTCCTGCACAGGAGTTTCGTCCTGTAAGGCATTGGCATGGGTAAACATTTGCAAATGTTTGTAGCGTCGCAAGTCAAGGTTGGTATTCTTGTACACGGCGCGTGCATCGCCCGATGCCAGCGACTTTATTTTGAGCGAGAGCGACTGCTCGTTGTTCTGCAATATCTGTGTTTGTCCCGGGTCAACCACGCGACTGATTCCCGGCGGCAGAATGTAGTTCACAGGCTCCTTCTCGTTATTCTCTTCAAAGTTCACGGCACTCACCTCGAGCGTACCGCTAATTTCGGGCGCTTTACCCTGATAGAGCGCCTGCTCATACGAGCGCCATTCACCATGCACCAGGTTGAGTGTAGCCATTCGTAATACTACTGGCTTGGCAAAACCGGTCATGAACATACGCATAAAGCGAATGGACGAGAAATCGGTTATACCGCCTTCGCGACGTTCGTACTGGTCTACAGGAATTCGGAACTGATACCAGGTATAGTCCTTAGTCTTACCATCGCGGGTCTTGACACTGGCCACACGCTTATCTACAATGTAATTCTGTCCCACCTGCATGGCCTCTTCGGCAATACGCACACGATACTGATAGTACTTTTCGTATTCGTTCAGCGTAAAGTCCTGATTGATGTCCTCCACATCGGGCTGCGTTTTATAGGCCGTACTGTATTTTTCGGGCGAGTTCTCACTATCAACCGAGTTGCCGTTAGGATTATTGATATACTTATAACGGTCAAGAATGGAGCGCTGCTCGCGGTCGTAGTCGGAGCCTCTGAAGTAGTGGTACTTATCGGCCGAGGGCGAAAGCAGAAGCGAGTCGTACACTTCGGGACGCACCTTAGCTTGTACGGCTGCAAGGAACTGGGCGTACGCCGGATAAGTACGTTCCTGTTCGGACGAAAGGCCATTGAAACCTACGTCTTGTTTGGCACGCGAACCGCTAGCCGTATTAAAGGCATAGGTTACGGTGTTCTGCGTTGGTACGCGCCCCCATATGGTTTCGGTATATTGTGAAGGATCATCATCGACAGGCAATCCGCTCTCAAAAAATTTCTTACCATCCTTGAGGATGTCCTCACTAATCTCGCCAAGGTTAAAATACAGGTCACCGCTAAAAGTAGAACCCGCCTCGCGAGCCTTGATAAAGGGGTCGAGCATCCAAAACTCTATATACTCGATGTTGGCAGTTTCAAAGTCAGAGTTATCGAGTTTGCGCATCATACCTCCCCAACGTTTTTCGGGATTGAGCAGTTTTCCGTTTGAATCGAGCGAAGGGTCGAGGTTGTAAGGACCACGCTCGTTGGGATAGTATGCAAGGTTCAACACGTTGAGCATGTTAGACTCCTGCATATTGACACTCATATTCGGAAAGAGTTCGCTTTTGTAAACCTCGCGCACATCGGGGTCTGACAACTGTGCCAAATCGTTCTTGATGTGGCCGGGTGTAAGATTCGACGAACGGCGGGTAAAAAGAGGATCGATGTAGTACCAGGCCAGTAGAGCGCGGTTGTAACCATAACGCACATCGCCCGTGAGTTTTGACTCTGGGAAGATGGAAGGTACGCTCGATATATTCCACTCTTGCGGGTTCGATATGTCTATTTCGCTCTTGGCATTCTCAAAGTCGTCAATATACGAGGCATTTCCCTGCGCCCCGCGGCTTTTGCCGGCTATTAGTTGTGCAAACTCTGCTGTAAAGTTAATGCTTGACGGAGCCGTACAATGCAACAAGGGCAAACGGTCAAGCCAGTCGGTCAGTCGCTGACTCTGTTTTTTCCACGACACATTCAGGCCCCACAGTGTATTGTTCAGCGGTTCTGAGCCCATGGCTACTTTTGTAGTGAGCGGTTTCTCGCCCAAATGCATAAAAGTACCTCCTACTTGAAATTCCTTCGAAAAGTCATACTGGAAGTTCATGCCAAACATGGTTTTGCGCTGCATGCCGAAATCTGTATTACTTTCCAGGCTGACGTTAATGTTAGTACCTGCATCAAGAATGCTCTTGTTAAGTATGCGCACAATACCCGAATTGTAATCAACGGTATAGTCGGAGCCCTCCATCAAGGTTTGTCCGCCGGCAGTAACTACCACCGAACCACGGGGTATATTCATGGCACCGAGCTGAATTTCGTCGTTACGGCTGGCCTTATACTCACCGGTAAGCAGGAATTTATTTTTCTCGGCAATCTGACGGGCAACAGTACGCGTAGAATCGTAAAGTTCCTGAAACACATACTTTTCAGCTACAGCAGGATTGCCAATAGCCTGTGCAAGAGCCTTGCCAAAGGGTTCAACTACCGGAAAGTACACTCTACCGGCCGAGGGGTCAATGGTATAGCCTTCAACAAAGTCGAAGTAGCCGTTGGCACCGGGCTTGTTGTTGTTATTCAGGCGGTCGAGTCCTACAAGCGAGAGTATCTTTTTATCCTTTATTCCCGGTTCGGGTATATAGCTGAGGTATACGCCCGAGGTATCAGAAAGTATTTTAATATCGAGTTTAAACTTATCCTTCTGCACTGAGTTTGCGCCCAGCGAGTAAACATTCTTCATCATGAGGTCCCAGTTTCCCATGTTGGGTGTGCAGGCAGTGTTCTTAAGTGTCTTCACAAAGAGCACTTCCTTGTTATCCTTACGGTCGGACGAGAACTCACCCACCTGGTAGGTCTGCCCACGATAGGTATACTCATAAGCTACAGCTAATACCTGGTCGGTTTGTAGCGTTTGATTGAGCGACACGTATCCCAGCGAACTATTTAAGTGAAATTCTGAGGCCGAGAGTTTGCGTGCTGACTCCAGTTTTTCGTAGTCCACACCACCTGTCAATCCAGCCGCATCGAGTGTCGGCGTGGCCATTGAAATGTCGCGTGCTGCAGCCAAACTACTATTGAGTGTAGCATAAAGGCTGTTCGAGTTGTTTGAAGGGTTGGTGTCAGCCTGGGGAGTCCAAAGGGGATTGGAAATGTTGTCGTGCTCTGCCAAATCGGTAAATCCTACAATATTGCGGGTATCAGTAGTCGTTCCGTTCTTATTGGTAACCCATATCTCAACTCTATTAATGGTTACTCCCGACATTACCGTGGGCAGCTGACGCATATTGGCGTCGTAGTTATTGCGGAAAAAGTGTGATAGAAAGAAATGACGGTTTTCATCGTAGGCATCTGCCGAGAATTCGTATGCCGTGAGCTGTGCTCCGCCTTGTGAACTGACGCTTTGCGACGACGATTTTTTTTGTGATACAACGGTAGACAACTTCAGTTTGCCAAACTGTAAGTCGGCGCGCACACCAAAAAGCGAGGAGGCACCTCGCACCAGGCTCGAGTTGGTGGGCATACTTACATTACCGGCCTCGATAAGTTTGATAATTTCGTCCTCTTTACCCTCATAACGAAGTTTGAGGTTTTGCGCATCGAAGTCGAACGTGGCCTCTGAGTTGTAATTGAAGTCCATGTTCACCTTATCGCCTACTTTACCGTTGAGGCTCAGGTTTATTTTCTCGTCAAAATCAAAGCCAAACACCCGGCGGTTACGTTCCGATAAGCTCGGATTATCGGTAAAACGGGTATTGGCTCCTATCTTCAGTTCGGCCGAACCTTGAGTCTTGACACGAACGCCTCCGGGGCCGAACACCTTATTGAGCGGTCCCAGGTCAAACTTCATATCCGTAAAGTCGAACTTATCCTTACCCTTAGCCTCGAAAGCGGCTGCATTTTTATTGCGGTAGTAGGCAGCCATTGAGCGCTTTTGCATAAGACGCTGATACTCCTCCCACGAAAAACTGAACGGAGTATCCAAAAACTCATCGCCCAACTTTGTACCATAGTAAAAGCCTCCCGTCTGCTCGTCGTACTCAGCCTCATTCTTCAAATTTTCGGGATCTTTAAGGTCAATCGGGCCACGCAACGTATCGGCCAATACCGTCATGCTGGTACGTTTAACTTTAGGCAAGGTATCCTGCGGAGCTCGCTCATTGCCAGACGATACCGGTTGTCGATTGTTTTCGGGCAGCGATGCCTGTACCACGCCCGCCCCAACCGGTGCGAGCAAGATAAACGCTATGTATAATAAATGATTTTTCAAAAGAAGTCTCTTTTATGGGGATGTGCCTAAGCACGGTGTCCCTAAATGTAGCTGTAATAAGCGGGTTCAATGCCATGCACCAAGCAAGCAGAAGCACTGCACAAACCCTATTTACTGGTAACCTTACTTTAGTACTGAAAATGAAGTACAGACTTCGGTATCAAAGCATTTTCAGTGCCTTCTTGATGATGGTCTCGACAGTAAGGTCGGGGCTTTCCTTGACAAGTTGCATAACAACTTTCTGGGCCGGAGCTGGCGAAAATCCTAAAACCGTGAGTGCCTGTACGGCCTCGTCAACTACCGGACTCTTAACTACGGCTGCAGCCGCATTCGATCCGTCGGCAGGTTGCATACTTGCAAAAAGCTGCATCTTATCGCGCAGTTCAACGATGATCCGCTGAGCGGCCTTTGGACCTATGCCTTTAACGCTTTTAAGAGTGCGCTCATCGCCTGTTTGCACAATACCGGCTAAATCGACCGGAGTAAAGGCCGAAAGTACCATACGGGCTGTTTGTCCGCCAATACCCGATACGCTAATGAGCAGTACAAAAAGCTCGCGCTCCAGTTTGGTTGCAAAACCATAGAGCTGGTAAGCATCTTCGCGGATTGCCTCATAAACATATAACTTAAATTCTGATTTGCCCTGGATGGCGGTATAGGTGTTGAGCGAAATGCATAGCGCATAGCCCACCCCGCCGGCTTCGATAACGGCTTGGGTAGGTGTCAGTTCATCAACTTTTCCTCGTATATATTCAATCATAACAAATTGGATACTATTATAATTATATGATAACGGCTTGCGGCTTGCTTTATTGTAGCGATGCTGCGAAAAATACCACTTCTATCACGGATAATTGGTTACTTGCTCAATTTATATTGCCGTAAGCAGGTGCAATATTACGCACAAAGTTTGAAAAATTCTAATCCTGACTAGCATAAAATGGCGATTAGGCTCTTGCAATACATTCAAAGCAATATCAATATTCCAATTTCCAGCTATGCACAGGCTCTACGGGTTCAGAACCCTGTCTCTCCATGAGTTGAAAAACCGATATGTCTTGTATAAACTACTGCTATAAAGAGCGAATACACGAACTGTTTTTTCTGTAGCATTACTGAATATCAAAATCTTGCCTTTTTAAAAATTCAATATGCCCATTATTTTCTCTCAACCAGACCTTCTGTTTTACACAAAAAGATGATTAACTTAATTTGTATCTTATATAAATCAACAAGCAAGTCATGTACTCACGGCACTCGCCTGCGACAACAATAATAATTTGGTGATTCAATAATATAATAGTACCTTTATCATACAATTCACTGTTTCATTTTTTTTCATTGTTTTTTGGGCTGGCTGATTTTTAATCAGTTGGCCTTTTTTTGTAAAGTGCACCCAGTACAACTACCTCATTCTATGAACTTTAGGCATAAAGTGGGCTATATTAAGAAGGAATTGTACAAAATTCAACATACGGATTTGAAATTACAGTTGCCCCGACAGAAATTTCTGTCGGGGCTTTAGAATTTTCTATCGCTGCGATAGAAAATTCTAAAGCGCCACTTATCCATACCACCGCTCAACAAAGTATTACACCATGCGCAAGCAACTATTTTTGAAGCATGCATTTATCGTTACACGGCCTTTACTAAATTTAATGAGCCGGCTATCAGAATGCAAAACACTACCTTCAGAAAGCCCGACAAAACATTTACGTTTATTTACACATTGCTAATGTGTGTTTTGCTGTGCAAATACGTATTAAATATATGAGACAAAAAGTATTACATCCCCCTCTCCAAAACGAGTTTTCGCATAAAATGCGTCCGGAGCGCTGAGGTTATCCAAACCACCACGCTCCGGACGGAGAACCAACTTAAGAAGTCAAACAATCAAAGTAAACTCCACGCTACGGTAAGGCCGGCCATAACAATGCTGACCATACTCATGAGTTTTATCAAAATATTCAAACTCGGTCCGGAAGTATCCTTAAAGGGGTCGCCTACGGTATCGCCTACTACAGTGGCTTTGTGCACTTCTGAACCTTTACCACCAAAGTTACCCTCTTCGACATATTTTTTGGCATTATCCCAAGCACCACCGGCATTAGCCATAAATACTGCCAATACAAAACCGCAACTCAAGCCTCCTATCAACAGTCCCAGCACTCCGCTCACACCAAAAACAACGCCTACCAGTATAGGCACCAAAATAGCGAGGAGCGAAGGAAAAATCATTTCGTGCTGCGCCGCACGTGTTGAAATCGTAACACACCGGCCATAATCCGGTTCTGCCTCACCGGTTAGGATGCCTTTAATTTCGCGAAACTGCCTGCGCACTTCGTCAACCATCTTGCCAGCAGCACGGCCTACAGCATTCATGGTCAGACCGCAGAAAACAAAAGCCATCATTGCCCCGACAAACATTCCTGCCAGCACCTTGGGGTTCATGAGCGTCACTTCGTAATAATTCATAAAGTCAGCAAAAGTAGCCCGCGACACAGGCACCTCACAATTACCAATATTGAGTGTAGTCTGGCCGATGCGCTCTAGCCCAATACGCACCTCTTCTATGTACGAAGCAAGAAGAGCAAGTCCGGTAAGCGCAGCCGAACCGATAGCAAAACCTTTACCCGTGGCCGCCGTAGTATTGCCCAACGAATCGAGCGCATCGGTACGCTTGCGCACCTCATCGCCCAGATGGCACATCTCGGCATTTCCACCTGCATTATCGGCTATTGGTCCGTAAGCATCAGTTGCCAGGGTAATGCCTAAAGTCGATAGCATACCCACCGATGCCATGCCGATGCCATAAAGCCCCATTGAAATATTGCTCATTTCGCCGCCGGTAGCCAACAGGTACGAACCTATTATACCTACTACGACGGCTAGTACCGGAACGGCTGTTGACAGCATGCCTAAGCCAAGTCCGGAAATAATGACTGTGGCCGGTCCTGACTTTCCACTTTCTGAAACACGACGCGTGGGAGCATAAGACTGTGAGGTGAAATACTCGGTTGCTTGTCCGATGATTCCCCCCACAACCAATCCTAGCGCCACCGTACACCCCATTTGCCACCCCAATCCCACCCC
>CALCVT010000089.1 GCA_937906495.1 uncultured Prevotella sp. | reverse complement strand
AAGATACAAAAATCTCCCATTTTATATTTTCTCAATAAGTTTAGATGACTTCAAAGAAACAACTTTTCCACAGGGGAACAAAAGGGAAAGAAATCTTCTTTCTCTGTTCCTCTGAAAAATTATTCTTTTCGTATCTTCTCATTGTCATCATTCTCACTCCTGTTGCATTATCCGCTTGAACTTAGGTTTTCATATACTTTGAACGTATGAGGATAATCATCTGCACTCCACACGATAGAATCATAATAATGAGTGAATTCAGGGAAACCTATGGGTGAATACTTACCATTTATATCAGTGATTCGGAAGGTAATAAGATCGAGGGGTGCCGGCAGCGGGCTTTCAATTCTCA
Source organism: uncultured Prevotella sp. (assembly GCA_937906495.1). GTDB lineage: Bacteria > Bacteroidota > Bacteroidia > Bacteroidales > Bacteroidaceae > Alloprevotella. The sequence goes on along the minus strand of CALCVT010000089.1, from coordinate 10,256 downwards.
TAAAGGGAGTATATTTTGCCATTATCATCTTGAACTTCGCTTCTGCGGGCAAACCTTCCGGTTGGGGGTCTGTTGGTCCATCATCGTTATTGATTCTGCATAAACAGATCAGCGTATAAACTTTTCTTTCCCCGTCATTGGCTGAAATCCGAATCTCTTCATGTGCTAATGCTATATCATCAGAAGTAGATGGAGGAAAATGAATTTTCACTTGATTACCTTCTATCTTAAGAGTGGCCCATCCACAATCATATACGTAAGAATCTCCTGATATGGGGTTAAGCACATCAAAATTCTCGCAAGTCATTACCATATCACCTTCCTTGCCGTTAGCCTCAAAATAATAGGTAGGAGAAACTTCTGTAGTGGATTTTAAAAATTTGACGTTTTCGGGCGTATGGATTTCATACGACCACTCCATGGTTTTGGCTGGTAAAACATCATCCTTATCGCAAGCCGTTAAGAACAGGCAGATAAGCACCATAAAAGACATGAACAATTTATTCATATTCGCATCATATACTCTATTGGCCCCATTCGAGTTGCTAAATTGATGATGAGAAGCGTGAGCCAATTATGCAGCATCCTAACTAGGTGAGCATACCGTTTCTTTTATTTCTTTATTTTTGAGTAGAATTAGCTACTATTTAAATGTAAAATTAGTCCTTTAATCGAGATATTGCTTTTTATTGAACGAAATCTTCTACTATTTCTTCATCTTTAGCTCCTGTCAATGAACTTCATGTATGCAGTGTATCTTTTTCGAAAAATCATTTTATTGCCATCCGTTCAATTTACGTACTAAGAAAAAGCGTGCCCTAAAATAAGGGTCGTACAAAGTTTCCATCGGGTAATGAAATATGAAATGTCCGTTTCGAAAAATAGATTGCACAAAGTTACGGATAGATCCTGCCTGTCTTATTTTCCAGCAGATGCGGTCGTCGTAATATCCCATATTGCCTCCCCGGAGCACTTCGTGCAGAATAAAAATGCCTTCCTTAGCATTTATCGGACAGAGCAGCTGTTCCTCAGGCAAGCCAAATATGTGTTGCATTCCGTACATAATTCCTCCTGCAAAGCGTTCAAGTTTCAGATTTTTGAGTATTATCCGATCGTGTATTTTTTCGTCTTCGCTTTTAGCTACCTTCAGAATCAAGTAGTAATCCATGAGTTGCCTCAAGCCAAAGCCCGAACAGTAAAGGTGGCGGAATAGGTGTAATAGCAAATAAATGCGATTAAATGCAACCGTAGGAATGGCAATTTTTTCAGTTTCTAGCGGTAGAGAGTTCAAGTGTTCAAACTGAGCATCGCGATGACGGGTAAAAAACGCTTGCACTTTATGGTTTAACCACGGGCAGCATAACCATGATGGTGTTACGTGTAGTTCAACATCCGTTTGTTTGAGCAAATTGATGCGCATATGGCAGTAAGTAACCCCTTTAACTTTTCCGAACAGGCTTACGGTTTCAGCCAGTTTTTTCCGGATGCTTTGTAGCTGGTTGCCGGTAGTATTTGTTGGTTTAACCCATAGGTCAATGTCGCCAGGCATTCGTAGTAGCGGTTCGGTATAGCATGTTGATAGTCCTTGTCCTTTTAGCAGAACACAGTCCCATCCAAGTGTTTTCAATTGCGCAACAACCTTAACCACTTCTCGGTTGAGCTGTTGGTTTTTTATTTTTATTCTTTCGGTTATAGCAAACCATTTAAGCTTCAGATTTCGGGGAGGGCGTTGTTCAGCAGGCAGTTTTTCGATTGCTGCGTACAGCACTCCTGTTAGTGTATGCCGAATACTGTTGTGGTATAATAACGTCCAGTCTGAATCGGAAGGGCAACTATCAAAAGCGTGACGTTGACCAACAGCTATTTGTAAGAGCTGAATAAAGTACGTGTTTGGTAACGAGTTCATGGAAGTCGTATAAAGATATTAAGGCAGAGCAGGCTTTTAAGGTTTAAAGCTTCTTTGCAAAGTTACAATAATCTTTTGCTCTAAACCTTAGCATCTGCAGTACATTTAATTAAGTATCCGATATATCGGTATAAGCAGTATATTCTCCGTCATTCGTGTCTGCTACCCTCTACTTTTCAATCAAAAAATTGTACCTTTGCAACCAATCAATTCAAATTACATATGATGAATCAGCAGTTATTCCTTTACAATACGCTTACTCGTCGCAAAGAACTCTTCAAACCCATTCACGAAGGTCATGTAGGCATGTATGTATGCGGTCCTACGGTTTATGGCGATGCTCATTTAGGTCATGCACGCCCGGCCATAACCTTCGACCTCGTATTCCGTTACCTTCAGCACTTAGGCTATAAGGTACGCTATGTGCGCAACATTACTGATGTGGGTCATCTGGAGCACGATGCTGATGAAGGTGAAGACAAAATTGCCAAAAAGGCACGTTTAGAGCAACTTGAGCCGATGGAAGTGGCTCAGTACTATACGGCTCGCTTTAACGAAGCAATGGCCAAACTCAATGTGTTGCGTCCCAGCATAGAGCCTCATGCTACCGGACACATCATAGAGCAAGAGCAGCTTGTGCAGCAGATTTTGGACAATGGATATGCTTATGAGTCGAATGGTTCGGTTTATTTTGACGTTGTCAAATACAATGAGCATCACCGCTATGGTATCCTTTCGGGCCGTAATTTGGAAGATGTGCATGATGCCAGCCGTGAACTCGACGGAGTGGGCGAGAAGCGCCATCAAGTAGACTTTGCATTGTGGAAGAAAGCCCAGCCCGAGCACATTATGCGTTGGCCCTCGCCCTGGAGCGACGGTTTCCCCGGCTGGCACTGCGAATGTACTGCTATGGGCCGCAAGTATTTAGGTTCTCACTTCGACATTCACGGCGGTGGCATGGACCTTGTGTTCCCCCACCACGAGTGTGAAATTGCCCAGGCAGTAGCCTCGCAGGGCGACCAGATGGTAAAGTACTGGATGCACAACAACATGATTACCATAGCCGGTAAAAAGATGGGTAAGAGTTATAACAACTTTATAACCCTCGACCAATTCTTTGGTGGTAGCCATCCTTTGCTTGAGCAGCCCTATTCGCCCATGACCATTCGTTTCTTCATTTTGCAGGCGCAGTACCGCTCTACCGTCGATTTCTCCAACGAGGCCTTGCAAGCATCGAAGAAAGGCTTTGACCGCCTGATGGATGCTGTGAGTCAGCTGGAACGCATTGAAGCAGTTGCCGGCGGACAACTCAACGAGCAATATGCCAATGAAGTTGCCACCAAGTGCTATGAAGCTATGAACGACGATTTTAACTCGCCGATTGTAATCAGCCACCTTTTCGATGCCGCTCGCGTCATCAACCAGTTGGCCGACAAGCAGCAGACCATTACTCCCGAAGGACTCGAGGCCCTGAAGAAGACGGTTCATACCTTTGTATTCGATATACTGGGCCTTAAGAGCGAGGCTGAGGGCGGAAATGCCCAGCGCGAAGAGGCCTATGGCCATGCCATCGACCTTTTGCTCCAGCTCCGTGCCAAGGCCAAGGCCGCTAAGGACTGGGCTACCAGCGACCAGATACGCGACGAACTCGCCTCCTTTGGTTTCGAAGTGAAAGATACCAAGGATGGTGCCACCTGGAAACTCAACAAGTAACCATCTGATTATCCCGATACCGCACAGCCGGACTGTTCGTAAAAGAACAGTCCGGCTGTACCGCTTCATAGCATTCATGATGCTATCGTTACAAGAAGGCTGTACCCCCTTATTTAGACTTTTACCTGGTTGTCAAAAGTGTGGATTAAGGCTTAAAGTTGGCCTTGCTACGGGGCGAAGGTATGAGTGGGCAATTGCCTGTGCGTAGAATAAACAATAAAAGGTGTGTAAAAGTGCCGACACCGGGTGTCAAAACCTTTACACGCCTTTCTGTAAATTGTGGGTTAGTAATTAATGGTTTCGGTGTTCAATTTTGCCCAAACGGTTAATAATTACAGCCAAAGCTCCGTCGCCTGTTACGTTGCAGGCTGTGCCAAAGCTGTCCATGGCAATGTAGAGGGCAATCATGAGTGCCTGGTCGTTTTCGCCAAAGCCAAGCATGCTCGAAAGCACACCCAGCGAGGCCATAATAGCACCTCCCGGTACACCGGGTGCAGCCACCATCGTAACCCCGAGCATGCAGATAAAGCCAGCAATCTGCTGAAAATCGTAAGGGATTCCTTGCATCATCATGAGCGCAATGGCACACATCACAATTTTCATGGTACTGCCCGAAAGATGGATTGTGGCACAAAGTGGGATGACAAATCCGGCAATATCGGGTTTAACCCCGTTCTGAATGGTTTGGCGCATAGTTATGGGAATGGTAGCGGCCGACGATTGTGTGCCTAGAGCTGTAAAGTAAGCCGGCAACATATTCTTAAGCAGTTTAAAAGGATTCTGGTGCGAAATGCTTCCGGCTACCATATATTGCAGTACGAGCAGTCCGATGTGCATAACGAAGATAACGCCTATAATCTTGACGAATACAAGTAATACCTGAAACACCTGGCCAGAATGTGCCATATTAAAGAAAATGCCAAAGATGTAGATAGGCAGCAGCGGGAGTATGACCACTTGAATAGTTTTGACTATAATGTCGCGAAAGTCGCATGCAACGCGTTTAAGGCTGTCGGTTGTAAGATGCGCAATGCCCAGTCCCAGTGTAAAAGCCATTACCAGTGCCGTCATAACATTCATAGGTTCGGGAATGGTAATGGTAAAAAATGGCAGAGTAGTGGTGTTCTCGCTAATGGTTTCGAGCGCAATGTTATGTTCTATGAGGTTTGGAAAAAACGTTTGGCTCACGCCATACGACATAAAACCGGACAGCAATGTAGCACTGTAGGCCAGTACAACAGTAAGCAGGAGCATGCGTCCGGCACCGCGTCCGATGTCGGCAATGGCAGGCGTAACAAGTCCGACAATAATTAGTGGAATAAGGAAGCCAAGGAATTGGCTGAACAAACCATTAAAGGTAACAAAGATACGTACCGGAAGGTCGGGCGATACGAGTCCCAGGCCGATACCCAGCGCAATAGCAATCAAAATGCGGGTAAGCAGCCCAATTCGGGGCAATTTCATAGATCAGGATTTAAGGGTTAACGGTTTGGTAGCGCATTGCATCCCTGCTAAACGCGAGATGCAATGCGCAGATTATAAGATGTTTACGAGCGCATTTGCGCTTGCTGGTCGTTTTCAATCAGAGCTAAAAGTTTTTCGACAGCCTCTTCGGTGGGAATGTTCTTTTCAACGCAGACTTTACCCCGGTACAAGCTAACTTTGCCGCGTGCAGCGCCTACATAGCCATAGTCGGCATCAGCCATTTCGCCAGGTCCGTTCACAATGCAGCCCATGATGCCGATTTTCAGCCCCGTAAGGTGAGCCGTAGCCTGCTTGATGCGGGCAATGGTTCCGGGAAGGTCGTAAAGGGTGCGGCCGCAGCCCGGACAACTGATGTATTCAGTTTTGCTGGTACGCAGGCGGGCCGCTTGCAGGATGGCAAAGGCAGTACTGTCCTCAACCTGTGCGGGGAGTGAGCGCATACCTTCGGGCTTTTGGTTAAAAAGGAAGATACCATCGGTCAGTCCGTCGAACATCAGCGCGCCCATGTCGGCAGCTGCGTAGAGTTGGAATTCCTCCTTTTGGCTTTCGCCCAGTCGGTATTGCTGGAAAAAGACGATAGGAGTTTGAATACCATTTCGCCAAAGTTCGTGTGCCAGCGCCCGTTGCTCGCCTAGGCGGTTGGGGTGGTTGCTCTGTGCAATGACTACAACAGTAGGGTCGGTGCGTAGCAAAGCCAATGCTTCATCGTCGAGGTCCAGATAGGTGAGGAATAGAAATTTAAGTTCGGCCTTGCAAGCCGGCATGAGCATGAGGTGCTGCTTTGTAAATACAGGATAAGTATCGGTTTCTCCATTCCAAAGGTCGGCATCTACCATGTAGCCAACTCCTTTTATACGGTTGGCTGCTAGTGGCAGGTTGCGCCCCACGTAGTAGTAGTCGGGGGTGGTAAGCGGGTTTTGTGACTGTTCGCAAGGGTTGTTTATGCGTGCAGCTATCACTACCGGCACATGTGTGCCTCCAATATTCTTGACAGCCCTTGTAGGACGGCGTTGCGGACTGGTATAGTTGAAGGTAGGTGCTTGCCGGGCCGGAATTTCGTAGTGTCCGGCACGGCGTACAATGTATTCGGCCAATTTGTATGCAACGGGAATTTCGACTTGCGGCTCTTCGCTCAAGCTAACACGCAGTGTGTCGCCAATGCCATCAGCCAGTAGAGCCCCAATACCTACGGCACTCTTGATGCGTCCGTCTTCGCCTTCGCCGGCTTCGGTAACCCCCAGGTGTAACGGAAAATCCATACCCTCTTGTTCCATTACCTGGCAAAGCAGGCGCACGGAGCGTACCATGACCTGTGTGTTAGAGGCTTTGATAGAAATAACCACCTCTTTGAACTGCTCCTTGACACATACACGCAAAAACTCCATGCAACTCTCAACAATGCCTTCGGGCGTATCGCCGTAGCGGCACATAATACGATCGGAGAGCGAGCCATGGTTTACACCAATGCGCAGCGCGGTGTGGTGTTCCTTGCAGATGTTGATGAGTTGCTTAAAGCGTGTTTCGAGGCGTTCGAGTTCGGCGGCATATTCTTCGTCGGTATATTCCAGATTTTTAAACTGCCTAGCCGGGTCGACATAGTTACCCGGGTTGATGCGCACTTTTTCGACAATGGTAGCTGCAACATCGGCTACAGCTGGGTTAAAGTGAATATCAGCTACGAGCGGTTTGTCATATCCTGCCTTTAGCAGTTCGTTTTTGATATTCCGCAAGTTTTCGGCTTCGCGTGTGCCTTGTGCGGTGAGTCGTACATAGTCGGCCCCTTTGTCGAAGATGGTTTTGCACTGCTTGACGCAGGCCTCGGTATCGGTAGTTGCAGCCGTAGTCATACTTTGTATGCGAATCGGTTGTTCACCACCGAGCGGAGTGTTGCCTATAACCACTTCGTGCGATTGTCGTGGACGATAGTTGAATATATCCATCATGCTGTTAGGAAAGCCCCTTTGTTTAGTTAGTTTTGAAGCGGTATTTTACCTCGGCCAGGTCGTTATTGGCCTTTACGATTTTTTGTTTCAGTCCTTCTTTGTAGGCTGCGAGTTTTTCGGCTAGTTGCTTATCGCTGAGTGCCAGCATCTCTACAGCCAGTATAGCAGCATTGAGAGCCCCATTTACGCCAACAGTAGCTACAGGAATTCCGGGAGGCATTTGAATGATGGAGAGCATGGCATCCAGACCATCGAGCATGCCCTTGATAGGTACTCCGATAACGGGAAGCGTAGTTCCTGCAGCAATAACTCCGGGCAGGGCAGCAGCCATTCCGGCTCCGGCAATGATAATGCGGAGCCCCCTTTCTTGTGCGTTGCGTGCAAACGCTTCAACCTCCTGCGGAGTGCGATGAGCAGAAAGGGCATTCATTTCGAACGGAACTTCCATTTCGTCGAAAAACTTGGCTGCTTTTTCCATAACGGGCAGGTCAGAAGTGCTGCCCATGATGATGCTAACAATGGGTGACATAGAGTATAAAAGAGTTTAGTGAAACAGCAGGGGCTATATGCCGTAAACTGTTCCGGGTGATTAGATAAATCGGATGCAGATAAAGCCGCAAAGAACCCCAATGGCTACCCCCCATCCCAGTTCGCGGAGTGTATGCTGCCTGAGTATGAAACGAGCCGTGCTTACCATTCCGCAGAGCAAAATGGTAAGGCAGAGCCAACCGGTGGGGTCGAACGAAAAGATGAGTGAAAAAGCCATTAAAGCTCCAATCACTCCCCCCGAAGCTGCTGCGTGCGTACTCACTTTGATGCAACTGTTAACCAGTGCACAGACAATCTGAATAGACAATGCTCCGGCAATGACTCCTAATGTAAAGCGGGGCATATGCAGTTTATATAGCAGGTAGAGCAGTGCTGCATGGCTGATGATGCTTAAAATGTAGGGTACGTAGCGTCTTTCGCGTTTGCCAAGCTGATGCCTGGTCCAGCCGTTGAGCCTTCGGTACAGATGGATGCTGAAGTGAGGCAGTAAAATTGTAAAGAAATATACGATGAGCGTGAGTTCCAGTTTAATGAACAGTGGCTGCATGTTCAAATAGCTGAAAAGGAACAATGCCACAAAGGCCATGACTGAAAGGTAGAGCGGTGAAAACACCAATGATACTACTTGAGCCGTGAGCACGAGCCAGCTGATGGGGTTGTGGGCTTTGTTGTTATTTTTGAACCATCGGTTCGTATAGGATATGTTCATACGCAAATCGTGTAAGTAAAAGTAGATGAGGTCAGTATGTTTCCTTGCGTAAGCGGGCAGTAGGAGCTCCCAGCATATCGCGGTATTTTGCTACGGTTCGTCTGGCCACGTTGTATCCTTGCTCTTTAAGTGCAGCAGCCAGTTCCTCGTCGGTAAGGGGGTGCCTTTTGTTTTCGTTGTTGATGAGTTCGCGCAGCGCCACCTTGATATGTCGGGCTGAGAGTTCGTCGCCGTTACTTGCCGTAAACTGCGAAGAGAAAAAGAATTTGAGCGGGTAGGTGCTGTATAAGGTTTGTACGTATTTACTGCTTGTTACACGTGAAACCGTCGATATGTCGACATTGGCACGTTCGGCAACTTCTTTGAGTGTAAGAGGTCGCAGCAGGCTTTCATCGTCATCTTCAAGGAAAAAAGGCTTTTGAAGTTCGACAATGGTTCGCATTACTGCCATGAGTGTCTGGCGGCGGCGTGTTAGCAAGTTGATAAAGGATTGTGCTGCATCAACCTTTTGCCGGGCATAGGTATAGGCATCCTTTTGTTCGCGCGAGAGCTGTTTGTTTTTGTTTCCGCTATATTGCTTAATGCTGTCGCGGAAGGCTCTGCTTATTCTAAGTTCGGGAACATCTCCTTGATTGAGCGAAATATCGATGCGACCTTCAGAGGTGACCGAAATAAAGAAATCAGGAATGATGGTAGGTGCTCCAATACCGGCCGACTCGCTGAGTGCACTTCCAGGCATAGGATTCAGGTGGGTCAATTCGTGCCGTATGTGGTCCATAGTTTGGTTATCCACATTGAGTCTGTGTTTGATAATGTCCCAATGGCGATTTACAAAATCTTTAAAATAGCGGTCAACCACCATAAGTGCCATCTCGGTATAGGGCGTGTGGTGGTCGGGATCGGTGAGCTGTATGTGTAAGCACTCTTGAAGCGACCGTGCACCAATCCCTCGTGGCTCGAAGCATTGCAGCACATGAAGCAAGCGTTCTAACTCAGATGTAGTGGTAAATATGTTATGATAAATGGCTAGTTCATCAACCAGGACATCCAGGTTTTTGCGTAAAAAACCATCTTCATCGAGCGACCCTATAAGGTACTCCATGAGTTCTGTTTCGTGGTTGTTAAGATTATGTTCGCGAATTTGACTTTGTAGTTCGTCGTAAAAAGAGGTGGCACTTGAGTATTGAATTTCATTGCGCTCCCGTTGTGCATCGGCTCTTTGCTGTAGGTAGTCAGGCACATCGTCGGCCGAAAAATAGTCGCCCATGGCATCAGCTTCTGTGCCGTAGCTTTCGTCCTCCTCATAAGTATTGGCTTTGTCTATCTGGATGTCTTCTTCAGACTCTTGCTCTGTATTTTCGCGTTCTTCGACATGCTGTTCGTCGTGTTTGACATCGAATTCGTCCCCGTCTTTTTCTTCGAGAGCAGCATTGTCTACCATTTCATCGCGCACACGGGTGGCCAGTTCGGTAATGGGGAGTTCAACGAGTTTCGCTACAGCTACTTGCAGCGAAGATAATTGTTGAGTTTGTATGGCAGCCTGTGTTTGTTCTAATCTTTGTGGCATTTTGCTTGATGTTTTTTCGGCATTTAGGATGGTTAGGCCGGTTAGATGGTTGGGTTGGTTCCACACGCTATACACAGCCATCAGTTTGTGCGGTGTGGAGGTTTATATTTTTGGTTGATAGTCAAAGAGGGTAAAGAGTGTACTATATCCTGGTTAAAAGATTGGGAAGTACTTTATTTTGTTGCGCAAAGGTAATGCAAGTAAGATGGAGATTAAAAGAAAAATCCTTTTTTCTTTTCTTCCTTTTACAAAGGTACGCCTTTTTCTGTTGATGTTGGAGACAAATACCGTGAAATATGATGTAAGACTTCTTCTTTTAACATCGCTGGCTCAATGTTGTCCTAAACGTTTTTCGATAAAAACAAAAAAAGGAAGTAAAGCTAA
>CALCVT010000088.1 GCA_937906495.1 uncultured Prevotella sp. | reverse complement strand
ATTCATTCGTAATGAATAGGTCGCCGGTTCGAGTCCGGCTTTCGGCTCAAAAGGCTCAGTAATACAATTATTACTGAGCCTTTTTGTGTATTCCAACAGACATGCAACCCCACCCGCCACCGCTGAGCCGAGCTCACCTACTGACCCATGAAAGTGGGACTCTGATTGATTGAACTAACAGCCCTCATAAGTTTCCGGCAAACCAAGTTCATTGCACACACAGTCACTTAACTAGTTACTTTCACTATGCAAAACATCCAATACCTTGCACAACGAGGGGTTTAAGTTTTGGATAACTAAGCAGATACACGGTATTGAAGCGCACCCCAACAATAATACTACACCTTACGAGTTTTACAAAGAAGCGTAACACTTCTTTGAGCAACACAATTACAACCACGCTTACAGAAGCACTCCTGCACCCCCAATCATCACACATTAAGGCAGCACACTAATAATCTACTGCACCAATTTCGGGCCACCCGTAGTACTTAAATATAAGCGATGCATGCTCGGTTATGAGATAACCGGGTGAACCCACAACCTTAGCCGGCAAGCATCGTCTATCGGGTTGCGTCAAGATGTTTATAGGTAGACGCCGTGGCTATTGCGGCATACCAAAAAATAAGACAACACTTAGAACTTAGTGTTGCCTTAAATAGTTGCGGAGGCTCGACTCGAACGAACGACCTCCAGGTTATGAGCCTGGCGAGCTACCAACTGCTCCACTCCGCGATCTTAGCCAAGAGGTTTAAACCATCCTGCTGTTGGTAATATGTTTTACAAGTTGTATGAATATTGGTAGTACAACTTATTAATAGTTGCGGAGGCTCGACTCGAACGAACGACCTCCAGGTTATGAGCCTGGCGAGCTACCAACTGCTCCACTCCGCGATCTTAGGTTAAGTACTTGACTTATTTCCTGTTTGCGATTGCAAAGGTATAACATTTATCGGTTACAGCCAAGCCTTTTGCTACTTATTTTTCAACTTAATGTAGTATTTAAGTAATTTACATATATAACACTCCTTTTCGTATACAGCATCTTGCTATTTTCCAGCTGAATAATTACTTGCTACCGAAAGAATAGAGGTTTTTTCTCTTTCTTAATAAAACGTAAATCATGCGATTGGTCATCAATATCGCCACCTCTTAGCTCTTTCTTTCCCGTATCGCCTCACGGCCTGAACTGTAAAGACATGCAAGCGCTCCGTACTAAAACTGGTTTTTGGGTGTTTGAACACAAATGGAGCGATAGAAATTTCTATCGCGGCTCTAGGATTTTCTATCGGGGGATTAGAAATTTCTATCGGGGGACTAGTATTTTTTGATGCAGCAGGCAATTGGAGCTATTTTTGACGCTCAGAATACTCAAAACCTACGCAAAACGGCATTTCTACCGATATAAAATAAGGACCGACTTGTTTAATCAAATCGGTCCTTACTGAGCTGTTGTAAACTGGAGTTCTCTCCCTACGCAAAGATACAAATAAAATAACCCAAAAGCAAGGTCTATTTGGCGCCAGGTGCTGTGGCTGACAGCATAATGCCGCAAATGCGAACCCTGATTCCGATTAGTTTGTAAAGCTGCGGGTAATCCTCTTTTGGTATTGCGCAGAATGAAACATCAGCAAACTTTGTTTGATTTCGTCTGTAAGCTCATCACCACAGCACCATAAGCGGGCACACTCAAGTAAAGCGGCTCATCCTTGCTGAGTTCAAGGCTTAACTGCTGGTCTGTAAGCATATCGGCAGCCATGTACTCCCCGGGTTCAAGATGGAGGTAGTTAAAGGCATGTTCTGGGATTCGTACCCCTACATGCACTGCATTGCTATCAAAGTTAACTACAATGAGCAGCGTTTGAGCAGTTGCCTGATCCTGCCGCATAAATGCATACTGACGGTCGCAATTATAACCTGCACTCCGGTCGTAGTTGGCATATTGCAAATCGTAGAACAATCCTTGCGAAAGTGCTTTCTCACTACGACACAAACGCATCACGCGGCGGTAATAATTGTAGAGCAGCTTTTCGTCGGCATTAAATTCGCGCTCCGGGTGTCGAGCCGTAATTTTACAGAGCGATGGAACCGACCAATAGTCAAAGATGGTGGTACGTCCGTCGCTTCCGCTAAATCCTTCGGCATCCATTCCCGGCTCGCCAACCTCCTGTCCTGCATAAACCATAAACGGGTTTGTGCCCATCATGGCACTTACCACGAGCGCCGGTAAAGCCTTTTGGCCCGAACCTGCAAAAAAAGCAGAAGCTATACGCTGTTCATCGTGATTTTCGAGGAAGTTGAGCATGTGCTGGCGAATATCGTCAACAGCCTGCCAGCAACCTGTAATTGCACTGGCCGAAGTGCCATTGCACACCACTGCACGCAGCGTATCGTAAAGTCCCACCTTATCGTACAAATAGTCAAATCCACTGGCTATATAGCAACGGTAAGCTGCCGGATTGTAAATTTCGGCAATGAACTGAATGTGCGGATATTTTTCTTTGACGCGCGACGTGGCATAAGCCCAAAACTCAGCGGGCACCATTTCAGCCATATCACACCGAAAGGCATCGACTCCCTTTCCTGCCCAAAAGAGCAGAATTTCGGTCATTTTCTTCCAGGTCGAAGGTATTGGATCAAAATGCAAGGAACGTCCGCCCAAATAATCAACGCCATAATTTAGTTTGGCCGTTTCGTACCAGTCATTTCGCCCGGGCCAGGCATCAAAATGGTCGTTTCCGGTAACTTTTGCCGGAAATTCACAATAAGCATTCTCAGCGCGCTCAGCATTATCAAAGCCCGTATGCAGCACCTCGCCCGGTATGTAATAAAAGTTATTTTGCGCATCAAATGCCTTTGTACTGTCGTCGTCAGCTCCCAGGTCGCTCACTCCCTTTGGGCAGGCATCGCTGCCATACTGCCGAGCCACATGGTTTGGCACAAAGTCAATAACCATTTTGAGTCCTGCCTTATGGGTACGGCTCACCAGATGCTCAAACTCCTTCATTCGCTCGGGCACTCTGACGGCAAGGTCGGGATCAATGTCGTAATAATCTTTAATGGCATAAGGCGAGCCGGCACGTCCCTTAACTACAGCCGGGTGGTCTTTTGCAATGCCAAAGCGTGTGTAGTCTGTTTGCGTTGCGTGTTCTATGAGTCCTGTGTACCAAACATGCGTAAAACCGAAGTCGGCAATACGTTTGAGCTGTGCAGCCGTCAGATCGTTCAATTTGGCACATCCGTTCTGTTCGATGGTCCCATCGGGCTGGTTGACCTTTTTCCGGTTACCGTATAGGCGGGTAAAAATCTGGTAGATAAGGGGTTTGTTCATTGTCAAGTCTTTGATGCTTCCGACACATGCTGGCTGCACGACGGTCGAACGACCTTTTACGCGGGCTCATTCTGCCCGCAGCAAGAGCAGTGGCGGAAAAGTTTTCAGGGTAAGTTTATGGTAAAAAAGAAAATCAGCAGTTGGAGCGTTGACTCGCCCAAACTGCTGATACGTGCTTGGTAGCGGGGCCTTTCCATACAGGGGCCACTACGCCTTGCTTTAGTCGTTCACACCGTGAGCAGTTACCTCGGCATTACCCTTGCAGATTTTAGCTATCATTCCCTGCAGGGTTTTACCGGGTCCACACTCGGTAAAGTCGGTAGCGCCATCGGCAACCATGTTGTTCACCTCTTTGGTCCAGAGTACCGATGCTGTGAGCTGTGCAATCAGGTTTGCCTTAATCTCTTCAGGATCGGTGTGTGCAAGTCCGTCAACATTTTGGTATACCGGGCATATGGGCTTGTGGAATTCGGTAGTAGCAATAGCAGCCTCGAGTTCCTCTTTAGCCGGCTGCATGAGGGGCGAGTGGAAGGCACCTCCTACAGGAAGCACCAACGCGCGCTTGGCACCGGCTTCCTTTAAGCGCTGGCAAGCCACTTCGATGGCCTCAGCCTCGCCGGAGATAACGAGTTGTCCCGGGCAGTTATAATTGGCAGGAACAACAACCTTGCCGGTTTCCTGAGTTACTGCTGCACAAACCTCCTCAACCTTTTCGTCGGGAAGGGCAATAATAGCAGCCATCGTACCGGGCTGAGCCTCGCAAGCCTTTTGCATGGCCTTGGCACGGGCAGCCACCAGTTTCAATCCGTCCTCAAAGCTCAGGCAACGGGCAGCGGTCAACGCCGAAAGTTCGCCCAGCGAATGACCTGCAACCATATCAGGCTGGAAGTCAGCACCCAGACAGAGTGCACTTACCACACTATGCAAGAACATGGCGGGCTGCGTCACCTTGGTCTGCTTCAAAGCTTCGTCTGTGCCTTCAAACATCACATCGGTGATGCGGAAGCCTAATATCTCGTTGGCCTTTTCAAAGAACTGTTTGGCTACCGGGTGCTTCTCGTACAGGTCCTTGCCCATACCTACAAACTGTGCTCCCTGACCGGGA
>CALCVT010000087.1 GCA_937906495.1 uncultured Prevotella sp. | reverse complement strand
CAACTAAAGCCTTTTTTATATTTAGGAATATGGGGTAGATGGGATGAATACATTAATTTTGACTTTTTATAAACAAGGGCTCAGTTTGTGAAAGTTGGGACTTTGTGCATAAAAAAAAGAAGGTGCGCAATTTAGACGCACCTTCATGAATCAATAAAAGGAAAGTTTTTGTAGTGGTTTCCTTATTTTATAAGATCAAGCGTATCGCTTGCAATGAGCAGTTCCTCATCGGTGGGTACAACCACAACCTTTACGGGGCTGTCGGGAGTTGAGATAATTTCCTCTTCGCCGCAGTTTTTAAGGTTCTTCTCTTGGTCTAGTTTGATACCCATAAATTCGAGTCCGTCGGTAGCGCCGCGGCGTACATCCCATTGGTGTTCGCCCACTCCGGCAGTAAATACCACAATGTCAACACCTCCCATGGCTGCAGCATACGAACCAATGTACTTCTTAATACGGTAGTCGTACATTTCCATAGCCAGTTTAGCGTGTTCGTTGCCCGCTTCAATAGCAGCTTCAACTTCGCGGATGTCGCTCGATATTCCTGAAATTCCCAATACGCCGCTCTGTTTGTTGAGCAGGTCGCTCATTTGGTCGGGGTTCAAGCCTTCCTTTTTCATAATGCTGAGAACAGCTGATGGATCGATATCGCCCGAACGTGTACCCATCATCAATCCTTCAAGGGGCGTAAGTCCCATTGAAGTATCAACGCATTCGCCATATTTAACAGCCGAAACTGAAGCACCGTTACCTATGTGGCAGGTAATGATGCGTACTTCCTCGGGTTTTACACCAAGCACTTCGCATACGCGGGCTGTTACAAAGCGGTGGCTGGTGCCGTGTGCGCCCCAACGGCGTATATTGCTCTGCTCGTAGTACTTGTAGGGAACAGCATACATGTATGCCTTGGCAGGCATAGTCTGGTGGAAGGCTGTGTCGAATACAAAAACTTGGGGCAGGTTAGGAAGCATCTTTTTAACGGCTGCGTAGCCCTTGAGGTGAGCTTCGGAGTGCAGCGGGGCAAGCTCCATATACTGTTTCCACTCTTCGAGCATCTGGTCGGTAACAATCTGGCTCTTGGTGAAGCGGCCTCCAGCCACAATGCGGTGACCAGCTGCGCTAATTTCGTCAAGGCTCTTGATAGCTCCATATTCTGCATTCAAGAGCGTGTCGAACATCAGTTTGATGCCCTCGGTGTGTGTGGGGCAGGCTGATTCGATAATCTTCGTTTCACCGTTGATTTTTGTCTTCAGGAAAGAACCTTCCAGGCCGATTTTTTCAATACCACCTGCGGCCAGTACGCTCTTGTCGTCCATTTCGTAAAGTTTGTACTTAATGGAAGAACTACCGCAGTTGATGACGAGAATTTTCATTGTGATGATTCTATTGGTTGGAAATTAGATTACACCGCAAAGTTAGGCAATTATTTCGAGCGAGCGGTAAAAAAGCGGTTTAAATGCCGCTTTGTTGCTTGCCAGGTGAGGTGTAAAAGGTTAAAAGCGCCCGTTCAAAGCGATACATTCGCTTTGAACGGGCGCTGTGTCTGGGATTGTATTGCCTTTAACAGATGCCGCAATACCTCAGTGCAGCAGAGGTTGCCCTGTATTAAGGAGCAATAGTGCGCTGCAAAGTTGTGCTAGCAATATGTGTGGTTAGGCTTCGGCCTTGGCTGCAATAGCTTGGTTGGCAGTGATGGCAATCATTTTGTAGATGTCTTCGATAGAGCAGCCGCGCGAAAGGTCGTTGACCGGACGGGCAATACCCTGAAGGATGGGGCCTACAGCAGTTGCGTGGCCTAGACGCTGCACCAGTTTGTAGCTGATGTTACCAACTTCGAGGCTGGGCACAACAAGTACGTTAGCCTTACCGGCGATGGGGCTTCCGGGAGCTTTGGAATTGCCTACCGAGGGAACGAGGGCAGCATCAGCCTGAAGTTCGCCGTCGATAAGAAGTTCCGGCTTCATTTGCTTGGCAATGTTGAGGGCTTCGACCACTTTGTCAACAACCTCGTGCTTGGCAGAGCCTTTGGTCGAGAAACTGAGCATGGCTACGCGGGGCTCAATGCCTGCTACTGCCTTGGCAGTCTGGGCCGTACATACGGCAATCTGGGCCAATTGGTTGGCATCGGGTACGGGAGTTACTGCAACGTCGCCCATTACGAGTACACCGTTGTTGCCACATTCAGGTGCATGCGTGAGCAGCAGCATGGCACCGCTTACGCAGGTAATGCCAGGGGCTGTTTTGATAATTTGCAGGGCTGGGCGGAGTACATCGCCTGTGGTGTTGCGTGCACCGGCCAACTGGCCGTCGGCATCGCCGCTCTTTATAATCATACAGCCAAAGTAAAGAGGGTCGAGCACCTTTTTGCGTGCTTCTTCAATGGTCATGCCTTTTTTCTTGCGGAGTTCGGCAAGCATCTGGGCGTATTCTTCTTTTTTGGGGCTGGTTGCAGGGTCAATCAGCGTTGCGCGGTCTATATTACCCAAGCCAAATTCCTTTGCCTGAGCGTGGATTTCGTCGATGTTGCCAAGGATAATCAAGTCGGCAACTCCGTCAGTCAAAATTTGGTTGGCGGCTTTAAGTGTACGTTCTTCGGTGCCTTCGGGCAGAACGATGCGCTGCTTATTAGCTTTAGCGCGCGCAATGAGTTGTTCAATGAGTTCCATATCTTAATCTAAAAGGATTGGTTGTCTATTGGGCAAAGGTACAAAATTATGTGTAGAGGCTTTGCTTTTTGATGACATAATCGCTGTAGCTAACAAGTCTTTGACAAATTAAAATAAGGTTTTCAGTGCATGCCAAACTGCACATAGTATAGCTTTAAAGGCTCATTTTGAGTGCTTTAGTGTGGGTTGTAGTGGGAGTTGTGCAGTTTACCTTCAAAGAAGTTTGTGTATGGCAGCACAAAAGCTTGATGCGTGCAGCGTTAAGGGGGATATGTGAAGCAGCAACCCCTGCTTCGGCATACAGTGGCTGAAGCAGGGGGCTGAGAGGAGGGATTTGTAGTTAGGCGTGAACGTAAGTTCCTATATTTTCGCCGCTCAAAACCTTCTTGAGGTTGCCTACAACGTCCATGTTGAATACATAGATAGGAAGGCCGTTCTCGCGGCACATGGCAGTGGCTGTAATGTCCATCACCTTGAGTCCGCGTGAGAGCACTTCGTCGTAAGTAATTTCGTCAAACTTGGTAGCAGTGGAATCCTTTTCAGGGTCTGCGGTGTAAACACCATCTACGCGAGTTCCCTTAAGCATAACGTCGGCTTCAATTTCAATGCCGCGTAACGATGAGCCCGTGTCAGTTGTGAAGTAGGGGTTGCCTGTGCCACAGCTGATAATGGCCACTTCACCGCGTTCCATAGCCTCAATGGCTTTCCACTTGCTGTAGAGTTCGCCGATGGGTTCCATGCGGATAGCAGTAAGCACATGGCTCTTTACACCGATGGCGCCGAGTGCAGAACTGAGGGCCAGCGAGTTGATAACGGTGGCGCACATGCCCATTTGGTCGCCCTTTACGCGATCAAAGCCTTTGCCGGCTCCGCTCAGGCCACGAAAAATGTTGCCGCCGCCAATCACAATGCTTATCTGGATGCCCATGCCGAGCGCTTCCTTGATTTGTGCAGCATACTCGTTGAGTCGCTTTACGTCAATGCCGTAGCCTTGTTCGCCCATCAGGCTTTCGCCGCTGAGCTTGAGAAGAATGCGTTTAAATTGTGCCATAATTGGTTTTGCTTATATGCTTTAGTTGTTGAGGGTCGTGCCGGTGTTGGTTGCCAAGGGCTTTGCGCCGGACTATTGCAAGGCAAAATTACTCATTTTATTTGGAGTAGCGGCCGAAGCGTGCCTTGACTTTTGGATAAAGTAGGGCTTGAATGGTGCTGCGGCTGCCCAAATAGGCTAAAAAGGCCAGCCAGAGCGAAGTGTTGCCCGAAGGGAGTGTGCCGATGAGCAGAAAAAAAATGCAGCACGAGCAGGCCATAGTCCAGAGCATGTAGCGCGTTGAGGTGGTACCTATAAAAAGGCCGTCGTAAAGAAAGGCTGCAAAACTAACTGCCGGGATGGCTATGGCATAGGGCAGATAGCTGGTTGCTGCATGGCGCACCGCATCGGAGTTAGTGAGTAGCCGGAGCAAGCCTTCGCCTCCGATTAAATAAGTAATGGTAAAGAGCAGCATAAGCAGCCCCCCCCATTGAAAAAGCCTGTAAGTAAGTAGTTTGAACGCGCTGCGTTGCGATGCTCCCAAGCAGCGTCCGCCCAAGGCTTCGCCTGCATAGGCAAAACCATCCATAATGTAAGAAAAGATAATGAAGAACTGCATGAGCAATGTATTTCCTGCCAATGTCAGTTCGCCTTGGGCTGCTCCTGCCGAAGTAAAATAGGTGCTCACAGCGATGAGGCAGAGTGTGCGTAAAAAGATGTCGCGGTTTACATTGAAGAACCGACCGAAGGCTTGTCGGTTGAAAATGTTTTGCCGGCTATCGGCAGTAGCAAGGCTGCGGTAGTGGCGGTACCACAAGGCTGCAGCTATGATGAAACCGGCATATTGAGCTACGAGTGTACCGGTGGCAACTCCTTCAACCTTCCACCCCAGTCCGGCAACAAGCGATAGGCTTATACCAATATTCACTAGGTTCTGCACGATGGCAATGTACATGGGTATGCGGGCATTTTGCATACCTAAAAACCACCCGGTCATGCTGTATAACCCTAGTACGGCCGGTGCGCCTCCAATAAGCAGAGTGTAGTAGATGCGTGCTTGTTTTTCAACTTCGGGTGTTGTGCTTATCATGCTGAAGGCAAGGTCGGCAAGTGGTTGTTGCAGCACAATGAGTAAGCTCGAAACAACTGCTGCTACGCTCAACGAACGTAGCAGGATACGCAGTGCCTCAGTCTGATTGCCGGCACCATAAGCCTGTGCGGTAAGTCCGCCTGTTCCCATACGCAAAAAGCCAAAGAGCCAGTATATCATGTTGAATATCATGCCTCCTATAGCGATGGCTCCAATGTATGATGCGGCACCAAGGTGTCCGGCTATGGCAGTGTCGGCAAGTGCAAGCAGAGGCACTGTTATATTCGAGATGATGCTTGGCAGGGCTATCTGGAGAATGAGGCGGTGCATGGGTAATGAGGTGTGCGGTGTTGAGTGTTAAAGTTGAGGATTGTACAAAATGGCGTGTTATGCTGAAAGATGGTGGCGCAGTATACAGATTTACGTATTGCTGTCGGGAAGAACAAAGGCTACTTCTTTAAAGGCATAAATGCGTTGTTGCCCCTGGCTATCGCGCAATACAAGTTGTCCGTTGGGGCACACACTCTCTATCTGAGCCTCGAAACATCCGTTGGCATCGCGATAGGGATAGTAGCCTGCTGCCCGGTACAGCCGTTTCAGATAAGCTTTTTCAATTTGGCTAGTTTGCGAGTTGAGCAGTTGCCGGTAGTATTCCGTAAACAGGCGGAGCACGTTGCGCAGAATGGCTGCTCTGTCTACTTCCTTGCCCAAGAGTTGGTAGAGCGATACAGGGTTGGGGGCCTGACTGCAGAATTGGCGCTGGTTAACGTTAATGCCTATTCCGGTGAGCGTGGTGGCTATGTGCGCACCGCAGAGGTCGTGTTCGAGCAGCATGCCACAAATTTTACGGTCGCCGCAATAAATGTCATTGGGCCACTTGATGGAGATTGACTTACCGGCATACTTTTCGAGCGATTGGGCTACGGCCAGCGCTAAAGCCTCGGAAAGCAGAAACTGGCGGTCTGCCCGGAGCCAGGTGGGGTGAAACTTGAAACCGAATAACAGGTTTACTCCCTTATCGGCCTCCCAACTGGTGCCTCGTTGTCCGCGTCCGGCTGTTTGAAAGTCGGCTGTAACCAGGTTGAATGGGCTAGGAATATCGGGTTCGCAGCGTAGATAGTCCATGGTAGAGTCTACACAGTCGAGGTGAGTGTGCTTCCATCCTTCGGGCAGGTCGGGAAAGTGATAGAGCAGTTTTTTAGGTAAAGTGTTGACCACTTCGCTGTATGAGTGGTCAATGAGTTCGTACACTAACTTGTCGGATATGCCTTCTTCAAAGTGTACTTCGTTCCAATGCTTCTTGTTCCAGTGCCAGGCTCCGCTGATGCCAGCATAGCGGTCGCGCAGGCTGATGGCGTAGTCGGGGTTGCATTTAAGCACAACTTGGTCAGGGCGTTCCAAGTCGAGATAAGCGTATATCTTGCCGCAGATACGAAAAAGTATTCCCTCGGGGCCGAAGGCTGAATCTTCGGTCGTTCCGGGTTTGCTCAGGCAGTAGGATCGTACAAGTTCGATGTTCATGAGTGGGGCTGGGGGTTGAGGTGATTAGTACGTCAATGGTTCCTGGCCAAAGGTGCGGTGCGCCTTTACCGACCGTTCGGTATAGGCATTGCGATAGTGCCTGATTTTGAAGGGTTCGCACTGGCCGATTACGCTGACAATGTCGAAGCGGTACGGAAAATCGGTCAGTTTGTTTTCGGCCAAATAGGCACGTGCAGCAGCGACCAAATGCCGTTGCTTGTTAAGGGTTACAGCTAATGCAGCCTGTTCGTAGCTTTCGTTGCTGCGTGTTTTAACTTCGACAAATACAATTTCTCCAAACCAGTCGGCAATCAAGTCGATTTCGAGGTGGCCGCTGTGCCAGTTTCGATCGAGCAGGGTATACCCTTTGCGCATCAGGTAGCAGGCTGCGGCAGTTTCGCCTTGTTCACCTAAGTCATTGTGGGCAGCCATGTCAGCGTTTTTTCTTGAAGAAGTCCTTCATCAATTGGGCACATTCAGCTTCGAGAACGCCGCTCACGATGGTTGTTTTGGGATGGAGTGCCTGCGGAGCATAAACCGAATAGCCACGTTTAGGGTCGGACGCTCCATAAACTACACGCCCCATTTGCGACCACCCGATGGCTCCTGCACACATAATGCAGGGCTCCACAGTAACGTAGAGAGTGCATACATCGAGATATTTTCCGTTGAGTGCATCGGCAGCGGCCGTAATAGCCTGCATTTCGGCATGGGCTGTAACGTCGTTGAGTGTTTCGGTCAGGTTATGGGCGCGGGCTATAATGCGGTCGCGGCATACCACGACTGCTCCTACGGGCACTTCGTCTTTATCGAAAGCCATTTGGGCCTGTTCGAGTGCCCGGCGCATGTAGTCTTCGTCTGTCATTGCTTGGGGGTAATATGGGTTTGAATAGAAACTGGTAAAGGGTTGCTGTATCAACACATTCCTATGGTGTTTCAGGAGGGTAGCAATTTAAGGGCTATGCGTCCGCGTTCTTCGTCAATGTCGAGAACGCGCACCATAACTTGTTGCTGGATGTGTACCACTTCGGCCGGATCTTTGATAAAGTGGTCGGCCATTTGCGAAATGTGTACCAGTCCCTTTACCTTAATGCCCATGTCGACAAAGCAGCCAAATTTAGTAATATTGGTTACCACTCCGGGAACCTCCATGCCCTCGCGCAAGTCGTCAATCGTGTGCAGGTTGTCGGCAAAACTGAACACCTTGGCCCGGCCTCGCGGGTCGCGGCCGGGTTTTGCAAGTTCCTGCATAATATCGGTAAGGGTAGGCATTCCGACCTCTGCGTTGCAATACTTTTCCAACGCTATTTTAGCGCGTATTTCGGCCGAGGCAATAAGAGTAGAAACATTGCATCCGGCGTCGGTGGCCATTTGTTCGACCAGGGCATAGCGCTCGGGGTGTACGGCTGTATTGTCGAGCGGGTTGATACCATTTGGAATACGCAGGAAACCGGCACATTGCTCATAGGCCTTGTTGCCAAGGCGGGGCACCTTGAGCAGGTCCTTGCGCGAAGCAAAGGGGCCGTTGGCCGTGCGGTAGTCAACAATGTTTTGAGCCAAAGTCGGCCCAAGCCCCGACACATAGGTAAGCAGGTGGCTCGAGGCAGTATTTAGGTTGACTCCAACGGTGTTTACACAACTCTCGACCGTCAAATCAAGTGACTTCTTAAGTTCACTCTGGTCAACATCGTGTTGATATTGGCCCACGCCAATGGCTTTGGGGTCTATTTTGACCAACTCAGCTAAGGGATCGGCCAGTCGGCGGCCTATGCTTACAGCACCGCGAACGGTTACATCAAAGTCGGGAAACTCGTCGCGGGCAACTTTCGATGCTGAGTAGACCGAGGCTCCGTCTTCGCTGACTAAAAATATGTCGACATTTTTAAGTTTTATGGACTTTACCATTTCTTCGGTTTCGCGTCCGGCAGTACCATTACCAATGGCAATGGCCTCAATGTGGTATTGTTCAGCCAGTGATGATACTTTAAAACTGGCTCGGGCATATTGGTTTTGAGGTTGGTGGGGGTAGATGGTTTCGTTGTGCAGCAAGTTGCCTTGTGCATCAAGGCATACCACCTTGCAGCCGGTGCGAAAGCCAGGGTCAATGCCCATAATGCGCTTTTGGCCCAATGGTGGTATAAGGAGTAGTTGTTTTAGGTTGCTGGCAAACACCCGGATGGCTTCCTCATCGGCCTTGCTTTTGCTGGCTCCGGCAAATTCAGTTTCGATGCTTGGTTTGAGCAAACGCTTGTAGGCATCGGTTGTAGCCAAAGTGAGTTGTGTGGCTGTGGGGGTTCCGGGTTTAACAAAAAGACGTTCAATGCGTTGAATGCAGTCGTCCTCGTCGGCCGGAGCAATGCTTACACGTAAAAAGCCTTCGGCCTCGCCGCGGCGCATAGCCAGCAGGCGGTGTGAGGAGCAGTGCTTAAGGGGTTCGCTCCAGTCAAAGTAGTCGCGGTATTTTGCGGCATCGCTCTCCTTAGCCTTTACTACCTTAGAGCGGATAACAGCCTTAAGTTCGAACGAACGGCGTACAACCTGGCGAGTGTGTTCGTCCTCGTTAATGCGTTCTGCAATAATATCGCGTGCTCCTTGCAGTGCTGCATCGGTGTCGGGAACATCGGTGTTTACAAATTGGCAGGCTGCAGTTTCGGGTTGGGTTTGTGGTTTGAGCATCAGCAGATTTGCCAAAGGCTCCAGACCTTTTTGCCGCGCAGCCTCGGCGCGTGTTTTGCGTTTGGGCTTGTAGGGCAGGTACAGGTCTTCGAGCAAGGTTGCATCCCAACATTCACCAATGCGCTTGCGTAGGTTTTCAGTCAGTTTGCCCTGTTCTTCGATGGTTAGCAGTATGTAGTTGCGTCGGTGCACCAGTTCTTCGAGTTGGGTGTGCAACTCCTTTACCTGTGCCACCTGCACTTCGTTGAGTCCGCCGGTGGCCTCTTTCCGGTATCGGCTAACAAACGGAATGGTAGCACCGGCTGTGAGCAAATTAATGGTATTGGCCACCTGCTTTTCGCGTAGGTTTAGCCGTTTGGCAATAATGTCGGTAATGGTCATGGCGGTCAGATTTTTGATGAAGAGGTTGTGCTCAGGTAGCGCCAAAGGGGTGCAGCCATGAGCGACTGTACAATTTCGTCGGTAAGGAGCAGTTGGCGCACCTGATTCTCAGAAAGGAGCACCGTGTCGATGTCTTCTGTAGGTTCAAGATGCGGGTGGTCGGTTTTTTCAACTCCTTCGGCCACAAAGCAGTGACATAGGTTGTTGGTTGTGCTGGCATTACCCGAAAGGGTGGTGAGCAGGCGCCAGTTTCCGCCACTGTAACCGGTTTCTTCGAGCAGTTCGCGTTTGGCAGCCTGTTCGGGGCTGGTGTCTGTAGGGTCGATTACACCGGCCACCAGTTCATAGCAGGTGCGTTGCAGTCCGTGGCGATATTGGCGTATGAGCAGGAATTGCCCCTCGCGGGTGCGGGCTATGACGTTAACCCAGTCGGGATATTCGAGCACAAAGTAGTTGGCATTTTCGTTACCGTTGGGTAGTTGCACGTGGTCGCGTCTGGCTGTTAGCCAGGGATGTTTAAAGAGGTATTCGCTCTTCAGAACTTTCCATTGCTTGGGGTCTTTTTTGTTCATACCTTATCGTACAGGTTGGTTTAAGCAACAAAGATACGTCAAAGGGCAGAGAATATGAAACGTTTGCTCCGTTTTCTGTTGGAGCAGGGCATAAACAGTCTTCTCAGTCTAAGGTGTAGGTCTGCTATTTTGCCAGGCGCAGCCCGCAGGTATATGGTGGTTCGCACAGCGGATGTAGATGATTATACATGCCGTGTAAAGTTCTAAGCAATAGAGTTAAAATTTGCCGAAGGCAAGGCTGTCTGTATGATAATGGGTAATCATCCGACACATTGGTTAACCAAACTGAAGGGATTTAACTTAAAGTTTAAAGCAAAAGCCGAACGCACATCAGCATAATCCGATTAAAACTTGTATCTTCGCACCGACAAAATACTAAACCTAAGAAATAACTATGTTTAAAGTCGTCTTTATCGCCCTCTGCGGTGGGGCGGTTGGGTATTTGCTGCGTCGTTATCGTGTGTTGCAGCATGTGAATCACACAATCACGGTTACCATATGGTTCATGCTGTTTGTATTGGGCATCTCGGTAGGCGAAAATCGTCAGATTGTACAGCATCTCTGGAGTTTTGGCGGGCAAGGTTTGCTCATTGGCTTTTCCAGTATTCTGGGCAGTGCCGTAGCAGGTTGGGTGGTTTATCGATTTTTCTTTAAAAGAAAGGAGGACCTGAAATGAAGCAGAGCCTATTGGTCGTGCTGATGTTCTTTTTAGGATGTATCAGCGGTGCTGTTTTTGAGTTAGACTGGGACCTTCATGATGCCTCAATTTATATATTGTATGCCCTGATGTTTCAAGTGGGAATCAGTGTTGGCTGTAGCAATAACCTCAAAGCAATCTTGAGTAATTGCCGTCCTAAAATGCTGGTACTCCCGTTAGCTACTGTAGTCGGCACTCTTATTTTTTCGGCCCTTGCTGGTTTGTTGCTTACGCGTTGGAGTGTAGTTGACAGCATGGCTGTGGGCAGCGGATTGGGGTATTATTCATTGTCTTCCATACTTATTACAGAACTGAAGGCTGATACCCTGGGTACACAGATGGCAACCGAGTTAGGCATTATAGCTTTACTCTCGAATGTGTGGCGTGAGTTGTTCTCTTTGGTATTGGCACCGCTCTTTGCCCGTTTCTTCGGGCCATATGCACCGATAACAGCAGCGGGTGTAACCTCTATCGATGTGACACTTCCGGCAATTGTGCGTGTTTCGGGTCAGGAGATGTTGCCCGTTTCGCTTTTTCATGGCATTATGCTCGAAATGTCAATACCCTTTCTCGTTCCCTTCTTGTGTGAATTCTGATGGGCATTGCCCGTAATTCATAAATTAAGCGCCGCTCGGCAGATGTCTATCTGCCGAGCGGCGCTTAATTTATTTAAACCGGGTTTTTGCACCGCAAACTTTATGCATGTAGTTTGCTTACGGCTTCACGAATGCGTTTGAGGGCCTCTACTATGTTCTCATCGCTGGTAGCATAGCTCATACGGAAACATTCGGGCGAACCGAAAGCATCGCCGCCAACAGTTGCTACGTGGGCCACTTCGAGCAGATAGAGTGCAAAGTCTGTAGAGTTGTTAATAACGTGTGTGCCGTCGGTCATGCCGTAGTAATAGCTGCACTTAGGAAAAAGGTAAAAGGCACCATGAGGGTCGTTAACCTCAAATCCGGGTATTTCCTTTGCCAGACGAACAATGAGTTCCTTGCGGCGGCTAAAGGCCTGACGCATGGTTTCAACACACTCCTGCGAACCGGCAAAAGCTTCGGTGGCAGCAACCTGGCTTACCGAGCATGGACCGCTGGTGTATTGGCCTTGAAGTTTGCTGCAGGCCTTGGCTATGACTGTGGGGGCAGCCAAAAAACCAATGCGCCAGCCTGTCATGGCATAAGCCTTCGATACACCGTTAATAACGATGGTGCGCTCTTTCATACCCGGGCAAGCTGCAATCGAGGCATGTTTGCCGGTGTAGTTGATGTGCTCGTAAATTTCATCGCTCAGCACATATACCTGTTCGTGACGGCGCAACACTTCTGCCAATGCTTCGAGTTCCGGCTCGCTATATACCGATCCGGTGGGATTGCTCGGCGAACAGAGAATGATAGCTTTGGTTTTAGGCGTAATGGCTTGTTCAAGCTGTTCGGCAGTTATCTTGAAATCTTGCTCAATACCGGCTTCAATATAAACGGGTTTACCATCAGCCATCAGTACCATCTGTGGATAGCTTACCCAATAGGGGGCAGGAATGATAACCTCGTCTCCCGGCGATACCAATGCCATAACAGCATTGCACACACACTGCTTGGCACCGTTTGAGCATACAATCTGGTCAGTGCTGTAGTCCAGTCCGTTTTCGATTTTGAGTTTATTGACAATGGCCTGACGCAGTGCAGGGTATCCGGGTACGGGCGAATAGCGTGAGTAGTTGTCGTCGATAGCTTTCTTGGCAGCCTCCTTAATGTGGTCGGGGGTGTTGAAGTCGGGTTCACCTACCGAAAGGTTGATAATGTCAATACCTTGTGCTTTGAGTTCGGCACTCTTTTGCGACATGGCCAGGGTGGCCGAGGGTGCAAGCCGGTTAACGAGAGATGAAAGCATTTTGTTGAATAGTTTAATGGGTAATGATTGGAGTTAATCGGAGGGGTTGGTTGGCAACGCTCCGAAGCTGGCTTGCAGTATATCGCCTGGCGGTATGTCGCAAGCCGGTTAAGTATAGTTGAGTGTTGTGTTCGATATCAGTTGGCCGGACGGAGGTCTTAGCGGCGGTCGCCAAAAATGCGCAGCAGGTGGATAAACAAGTTGACAAAGTCAAGATACAGTGAGAGACTGCATAGCAAAGCAATCTTCAATACGTTGGTATCGCCGCTATACTCGTACTCCCGAAGTATGTCCTTCATCTTTTGGGTATCGTAGGCAGTAAGACCGCAAAAGATAAATACACCTAAATATGTAATGGCCCAACTCATGGTAGTGCTAGCTACAAATAGATTAACTAAAGTGGCTATAATTAAACCAAATAGTGCCATAAACAGAAATCGTCCCATGGCCGAAAGGTCGCGCTTTATAAATAGGCCGATTGCTGACATGGCTCCAAAAGTTCCTGCAGTAATGAAGAAGGTGCTGGCTATGCTCTCCATGGTGTAGGCAAGCAGTATGACTGAGAGGGTTACACCATTAAGAATAGAGTAAGCAGCAAATAGAAGGCCTGCTGTGGCAAACGACATGTGCATAATGCGGGCTGAAAAGTAGCCGACCAGGATCAGTTCGCCGATAAGCAGTCCGAAAAACAATATATTATTGCTTATAAGGGTGTAAATGAGCGATTCGTTATTGGCAACATAATAGGCCGTAAGCCCGGTCATAGTCAATGCCAAGGTCATCCATAGGTAAACCTTCGACATAAGGGCGGGGAAAACGTTGGTGCGGGTTTGTTCTACGCTGTTGGGGTCGTAGCCGTAAATGTTCTTTTCCATATCTAAAGTCTATAGGGATTAAAAAGAAAAGCACCCACAGCTGCAGCCAAAAAGGCAGAGCTGCAGGCGCTGAATAAAAGGAAAAAGGCCTTTGTCTGTAGTGGTGTTAGATGTATTACATCATTAGGCACACTACATTCAAGGGAGTGTGCAGTTTAAAGGTGCAGGGTATGCCCCATGCGATTCTTCTTCGTTTTGAGATAACGCTCGTTGTAGGGATTAGGGGTGGTTTCGATGGGAACGTTCTCGGTAATTTCGAGTCCGTAAGCCTCAAGTCCTACGCGTTTTACGGGATTGTTGGTGAGCAGACGCATTTTGCTTACTCCCAGCATACCTAAAATTTGTGCGCCAACGCCATAGTCGCGTTCATCGGGGTCGTAACCAAGATGTACGTTGGCATCAACAGTGTCGTAGCCCTCTTCTTGCAATTTGTAAGCAGCAATTTTAGCCATGAGCCCAATGCCTCGGCCTTCTTGATTGAGGTATAGAATAACACCCTTGCCTTCTTTTTCAATCATGCGCATTGCTTTATGTAACTGTTCGCCGCAATCGCATCTTTCTGAGCCGAAAATATCGCCCGTCATGCACGAGGAATGTACGCGAACCATGATTGGTTCGTTCTCTTCCCATTCGCCTTTAATCAAGGCAATGTGTTCAAGTTTGTTGCTCTTTTGACGGAAGGGGATGAGGCGGAAGTGTCCGTACTCGGTCGGCATATCAACTTCCTCGCCCTGCTCAACAAGGCATTCATTCTTGAGTCGGTATGCTATGAGGTCTTTGATGGTAATGATGTTGAGTCCTTCGCGTTGGGCAAATACTTGCAACTGAGGCATACGGGCCATTGTACCATCTTCATTGAGAATTTCGATAAGGCAGGCGGCGGGTTGCATACCGGCCAGACGTGCCAGGTCAATCGAGGCCTCAGTGTGTCCGGCTCGAGCCAAAACTCCGCGGTCTTGAGCGTACAAGGGGTTAATATGTCCGGGACGGCCAAAGTGTTCGGGGCGGCGTTCAGGGTCGGCCAGCGCGCGGATGGTTGCAGCACGGTCGTGACAACTGACACCTGTGGTACATCCTTCGAGCAGGTCGATGGTTACGGTGAAGGGGGTGCCGAGCATGCTGGTGTTATCCTGCACTTGGCGTTCAAGCTTTAACTCTTTGCAGCGTTCTTGGGTAATGGGAGTACACAATACGCCGCGTCCGTTTCGCAGCATGTAGTTGACATGTTCGGGGGTAACGAGTTCGGCGGCCATTATCAGGTCTCCTTCGTTCTCGCGGTCTTCGTCGTCAACAACAATGACGAACTTTCCGTTTTTGAAATCCTCGATGGCTTGTTCGATGGTGGCAAGTTTGAATGATTCCATATGCTATTTTATTGTCTATGTGCAGGGGCGGTATGCGGCTCGCTGCTGATAGGTTTTAGGAATTAGATATGTGTTTTTTGATGGTTGATTATTCAAAAGGTTAGTTTACCTGGAGAGATGGTTTGCTCGTAATATTATTTGATTGCCCGTCTTGTTGGGTAACTTGCATGGTAGCAGGTGCTTCGGTTGCAGGCTGTTTGGAAGCCTGTTCGGTACGTTGCATCTGTTTTTTGCGTTGTTGGCGATTCCAACCTTTCCATACAAGGTTGCCGAGCAGGGTTATCATAATTATAACTACGGCAATTTTAACGCCCCTGAGTTTGCGTTTTACCTTGTTGCTCTCTGCAGTTTGCTCAGCCTCAATGCCGCTTCCTTCCTCTTGGGATGCAGTTCCTTCTATAGTGGCAGTAAGCCGGTCGCAGGTGCGTATGATGATACGCAAATCGCGTAGAAGCCTTAACCTAAAGCGCCAGATACGGAACCAAAGTACCATGCCGACTGGGAAGAATACTCCGGCAGCACGGTTCAAGCGTGAGTTGTTGAATGGAGAGGTATGTGCAGTAGTGTACAACACGGGGAACTCGTTTAAAATACCAATTATTTTGGAGTCTTTGCTATTTGAGAGTTCCTCAATGATGGTTTCCATCTGCTGGCTTATTGCCTCAACTTCGTGGTCGGGGTTATGTTTAAAGAAGATACGCATGTAACTGGGTGCACGCAGCAACTGTTTGTCTTCATTGTAGTCGGTGCACTGTTTGCGCAGGCTTTGTGTAGCCAGCATCATGCGGTTTATGTCTGGTTCATCAATGATTACTTCTTTGCGTGCAATATGCCGTTTGGTGCGGATGCCCAGCAGACGGCAGAACACGTTTTTGTAAGCATCCATATTGAACACTACGGAGTCGCTGTTGGCCTTGTAGGTAAAGAATATACTGAAAGGGGCAATAGCCAATGTACTTATCCACATACCGATAGCCATATTGATGGAACCATCGCGTGCCATCTTCATACAGCCGGTATGGATGATGTACCAGATAATAAAGATGATGACAGAGATGACCGTAGGCATTCCGAGGCCACCCTTACGGATGATGGCACCCAATGGGGCTCCAACAAAGAAAAAGAGGATGCAGGCCAATGAAAAGGTCATTTTTTGATGCCATTCCACCCAGTGGTAGCGTATAATGTTGTCGCCATCGCTTGTAATGATGCTTTTCCACTCCAAATCCGACTTCATCGATTTGATGGTTGAGCGTGCCTGTTGTCTGGCATAGTTGAGTTTGTCGAGCGGAGTATGAGCCAGAATGGTGTCGAACTTGGCTACGGGGGCCGCCTTCAAGTTTGCCAATTGACTATTCAGTTTCAGCGAGTCGCGCCGGTTCATCTCGGGGCGTTTATAGTAGGTTTGAGTAGATTCGCTATAGTATTGTTTGCCTACCGAGTCGAGATGTTGTTCTATGGAGTCGACCGAGTGCTCTATTTGTCGCATATTCTTGGCCGAAGGCATGTTGCTCAGCATCTCCTTATCCATCAGGTTGAAATTACTGTCGAAGTCAATGATGAGCTGTTTGTATTGAAAAGTTTCGCGGTCGTAGGGTTGTTCCGTGCTGCTTTGTATCATACTGCCTCCTGCTGCCTGCAAACTTTCAAACTGTTCACCATTCCAAAGGTCCAGCTTTAGGTGCATTTTGTCGCTTGTCATTTCCATGCGTGCCGAGTCGGCAAGTACAATTTGCGCCCGCTCAAAGCCCTGGTCTGTTTTGTAGATAATGGTTTGGTAGAGCATGCCTGTTTCTGCGTTCTTCTTTTGTACAAATAAGTTGATGTTTGGTACACCATTGTAGAAGACGCCTTCGGGTATTTCAACAGCAGGCGATTGTTGCTTCATGCTGAAGAGCAATGTACGCAGGTTAATCTGTGCTTCGGGCGAGGTGCTGTTTTGAAAGTAGAAGGAGACTCCGGCCATTGCAAAGGCTATTACCGCTAAGGGCTTCATGATACGGATGAGCGGTATGCCTGCTGCTTTCATTGCTAACAACTCCAGCGATTCGCCCAAATTACCAAAGGTTATCAGCGAGGCCAACAGCAGCGCAAGTGGCAGTGATTGAGGTACGAGCGTGATGCCCATGTACCAAAAGAACTGAGCCAGGATTTCAATCGAGAGGCCCTTACCTATCAGTTCTTCTACATAGCGCCAGGTAAACTGCATCATGAAGACGAACAGACAGATAAAGAAGGCACCGACAAAGATAAGCAGAAACTTCTGCAGTATATAGCGGTCTAACTTTTTTAATACAATCATTTTGTTGAGTACGCCGTTTGCCGGGCAGGGACGGCTCTATGACAATTCGAAGCAAAAATACAATTTTTTTTTGTTGCGTTGTCTTTTATCCTTGTCTTTTTAAAACAGGCGTCAGGTTGGGTTTTGAGTAATAGTAGTTGTCGAAGGGAAGGGCTTTGGGTTTTGCGCAAATTCACAACGGGTAAATACGAAAAAATGGCAGTCATAACCGAAGTTATGACTGCCTTTCGTAGCGCGACCCAGGATTGAACTGGGGACCTCATGATTATGAATCATGC
>CALCVT010000086.1 GCA_937906495.1 uncultured Prevotella sp. | reverse complement strand
TACGGAGGTCTGGATATGAGCATAGTTAATTTACACTAATTACGGTAGAACCTTATATTATGCAGTGATATCGTTCCCTTAGGAATAAACTGCCTTGTTAAATGATTTATATAATAAGTATATAGGAGGAGAGGGATTGTTGTTTGATAGAATTTTGCTTGATTTGAAGTGTGAGGTATTTTGTAATTATCAAGAATGTAGAAGGCTTGAAGCTTGTTTATAAAAAAGGTATTAATGCAATGCTTCAAACTATATTCAAGTGGTAGTGTTCTGTTCGCTTTGTTCTTGCCAAGACTTCAATACAGCCTCCTTCATTTGAAACAAGTGGTATATTTGTCCGCTGTATGTGGGGTTGTCACGATGTTCGCGTGCAATGTCATAGTAAAGTTGAAGAGTTCGTTTAAAATCTTTGATATAGGTTGCATTATCAAGTTTGAGTGAATTGGGTAATTTATTCCGGTTCGTATCGAACCATTCAAGAATTTCATTGAGTTCTTCGGTCGTAAAATGCTTTTTGTATTGCATGATTTGATTTTGTTAGGTACGACAAAGTTAGTAGAATTGGAGGTGAGGAAAAAGTTTTTGCTGTATTTTCTGCTTTTTATATCAAATATCAGAACCAGGCGAAACTGCAGTAAGAGTTTGGTTGGAACGTATTAAATGATAGGGTAGGGTTACATAAGTATGATACTAAAGTTATAACTTTTTATCAACACAAGGAAAGGCGTTTGTGATGAGATTTGATAATGGAATATGCAGTTGGAGTAAATCTATTTCAAAAACAAATATTTATAATGATGAAGGTGTTTAAATGATTGAGAAATTATTATTTGAATGACGATATGTTTGTATATAGGCTAATTTTGTATTTTATATGTATTGTGGTTTGATGTTATATGTATACAAAGGTTAATAATATGCCATTTCTTCTCAATTTATTTGCTCAATAAGAACCTAAAATGTAACTTGCGGGTGTTAAAATACTTCTTTATGAGATAAGTCCATTTCTGAAGGAGTTAAGGAGATAATAGGACTATGTGTAAGTAAAACTGATTAGCTATGAAAAAGAGTTACATCCGTAATCTATTCCTGCTACTGATGTTCGTTGTAGGAAGTGTGGCTGTCTATGCGCAAGAATTTATAACGGTAGGCAGTTTGTCAGAGGCAAAGAATTATCCTTATTACGAAAATTTGCGTTTAGAGTTACCTAAAGATAAAGTTCAGTTACTTTATAAGGATGGTAGCTACGTTTATCTTTGGGACGGAACAGATGGCCTGCAATTGTCTGTGCAACCCCAAGCTATTGGCTTAGATGCTGCCGAGTTAGGCCAATATGTAAATGGTGTAGTTTGTGGTATGTGCTTTGGATCGGGCAATCACTATCTGTTCCTTTCAGAGGAGGCTATAGCACAATCTTCAGTAACACTGGGCGTTAAAGCACCTTTAGTACCTAAGAATGTTGCTTCACTCGATGAGATGCAATCAAATAATGTTTTCGATTATATTAAGGTTGAAGGCGATATTGAAGGCTATAACTTTATCTCGGGTAATACAACGGTTGCTCTTCCGCAAATGGATTTAGATAAGTTCTGCGACTTTAATGTAGAAAGTTATGAGGGATCCCATGGTTATATGACTGCTATGTATTGGGACAACTGGGGTTCAAAAATGCTTAAGCCGCTTACTACAGATGCTTTTGCTGAAGTTGTAGAGCAAATAAAAACGCAGTATCAGTTTGACGCTAAGAGTATCGCTGAGTTTAAAACACTTTCTGATGAGTACTATTCGGTTTCTGCTCCATATGGCGTAATGGGTAAATTACGTTTTAACAGCAAGGTACAGATTATGCGTTTGGCCATTGTAGAAGATAGTTGGAGTACTGTAGACCTTTGGGACGGCAATGATGCAATCCGTCTGCAAGGTACTGCACTCTATGATGTTTTTAAGGATGCAAAGGTTGGACAGCATGTAAAAGGTTATTTGGTTGGACAAACCTTTGGTAGCAGCGGTGGTAATTATCTAAACTTTGACTACTGGATGGCCGATAATTATCAATGGTACTCTGATGATGCAGCTAAAATTACTTTAGGCGAAGTAGAACCATTGGTGGCAAAGGAAATTACATTTAATGAACTTAAGTCGGCTGACTTGAAGAAGGCGGTTTATGATTACTCGTATATCAAGGTAGTAGGTGTTCCGTATATCGATGGGGGTAAGTCTGTTTATCTTTACAGCGGAGTTACGAAGCAAGATAGTATCAGTGTACGTGGAGACTATTTTGTACCGACAGATACCGCAGCTTTTGATGGTAAAAAGGGCGTAATGACGGGCATGCTTAATCGAAATGCCTTGTTTGATGGTTATGAACTTTATTTGATGGACGATAAGTTCTTTGAAGCACTTCCGGTTACTACTTATGATCTTGAGGCTAAGAGTATAGCGCAATATAAAGAATTGAATACCGAATGGGGTAAAATGGTAAAATTAAGCCTCAATGGTGCACAACTTATCTACAAGGATGAGTATGGATATAACTTTATTTTGTGGGATGGTAGTGATGGCTTGAAATTACAAGGAGGTGAGAATTTGGTTAAATTGCTTGGTTCTGCTGCAATCGGACAGCGACTCGATGGTTATATCATTGGTATGATGTCTGGAAATGACAAGGGACAGAATAACCTATCGTTCGAGAACTACAATGTTACCGACGGTGTGGTTTGGGAACCCTTGACGGCTGCTGAAGTAAGTTTCGGAAAAATTGCTCCGATTCGTGCTGGATATGCAGAGTTTGAAGAAGTAGATGCTGCAAAGTTGACTTCAGCATATAACTACTCATATCTAAGATTTAAGGCACGCTTTACCACCGAAACAACAGAGTTTGGAAGTAATTGTTATATGGTTGACGCAAACGACGTGAAGTATAAACTTTCGTCACAACTCTATGCGCCGAAAGATACCGTTCAGACTGATGATATGGGATATATTTCAGTATTGTGTGAAGTTTCACAATGGGATACCGAGAACCCCTATACTTATTACATTGTTAATGACAACTATTTTACACCGCTAGTTTCAGAACTTGTACTTGACGCTAATGCAGATAATTCTGGAAAACTGAACGATGAATTCCGAGATGTAAAGGTTGTTATCAATAATTTGGATATTAAGCAAGGGCAATGGAATGCTGTTTGCCTCCCTATGTCAATGACTTCTGCACAAATTGATGAGGTCTTTGGTGCTGATTCAAAGGTGTATTGCTTGACTGCTAAATCGGAAGTGAAGGGTGTACCAGTAATGGAATTTGCTGAGGTTGCAGAACGTCAGATGATAGCAGGACAATCCTACCTGGTGAAACCTGTTGGTGGTGTACAAACGATTGAAGTAGAAGGAGTTAATATAATGCCTGATGTACAACCTACTGTAGTGGCTGATGATTATAAATTCGAAGGTTCTTATGCGAATATGCTTTTCGCTCCGCGCAATTGTAACTTCTATTTGGGCGTTGAAAATGAAGATGCTCGTTTAATCAAGGCTAAGAGTGGTGAGGCAATGTCTGCTTTTTCTGCTTATTTTACTACCCCTGAGGGAATAAAAGATATGTACTTAAAGATTGACGATGTATTAACCGGTATTGGACAAGTTGATACGCTCAATGAAGTTGTAGATGGTAAGGTTTATAATATTCAAGGTAGATATCTAGGCACTTCGCTCGAAGGACTTGATAAGGGTGTTTACATTGTAAATGGTAAGAAGGTAGTTGTTAAGTAACTCATATTCATAGCTATCAATTTAATTGAAGGTGCGTCTGTAAAGACGCACCTTCTTTGTAGTACGCTCGGCATGAGCATTATCTAACAGGTGCAAGTCCCTAGTAAGGCCCTAATAGCGGGAATTACATAGCCAAGAGCAAGGGCGTTCATCGTGAGGTGAAATCTGAAGGAAGTTGGCGGCAAACAATATGTGAAATACCCCCCCCCCCCCCCCCAGTGAAATACAACCCGTTTTCTCATTCTTGTCTGTTTCACTCCTTGGTTTGTTAGGCATAAAAAAAGCCATTCCTGATTATTCTTACATGAGAATCAGTGAATGACTGAGAGTATCGTTGTTTAATGACTTTCTATGCTAAAGAAGCATCAGTCTTCTTCAACAGCGAATTTTTCGGGATATTTGCCTTTAAAGTTGCGATAGTAGTCCATAATGATGCGCATATCTTCGTCAACTTTTCCGGAGGGAATAATGGTCTTGGTGCATACAATTCGTTTGCTTGGAAAGTCTATAGCGTATAGTAGGATGGGTATCTGAGCTTTCAGTGCAATAAAGTAGAAACCTCTTTTCCATTGTTTGGCAAGTGAGCGAGTTCCCTCGGGTGTAACAGCTAATGAAAAGTGCTGGGCAGTGCGTGCCTTTTCTGCAAGTTGGTCTGTTAAGCTTGTGTGTTTACTACGTTCTACAGCAATACCGCCCATTTTTCGGAGTAGAATTTCTAAGGGCCAAAAGAACCATTCCTTTTTCATCAGGAAGTTAGACTTTTTTCCAAGAGCTGTGTAGTAAGCTTTTCCAATAAAAAAGTCCCAATTGCTGGTGTGAGGTGCAACGCATATAATGCATTTGGGTGGTTGTGGCTGGTTTACTTCAACCTTCCAGCCCATCCAGTCGAAAAGAACTTTTCGGCAAATAAATTGAAACATTTTGGGTTGTAATGAAACGTTGAGCGTTAAGTCGCAGACTGACGGAAAATCCTTGCTTCAGTGCTGTGCTTAACGCCCAACGTAGGTTTGTGAGGTATTATGCTTTAATAATCCGTTCGTTAAGGTCGTTTACTTTTTGAGTAAAGTCTTTCTTATACTGGCGGAAATACGCTTGTGCATTTTCAGAGTCGTAATGA
Organism: uncultured Prevotella sp.; assembly: GCA_937906495.1. GTDB lineage: Bacteria > Bacteroidota > Bacteroidia > Bacteroidales > Bacteroidaceae > Alloprevotella. The sequence continues at coordinate 12,470 of CALCVT010000086.1, read as the reverse complement.
TTGATGCGGTCAATAAATTCCTTATGCAGAGAAATAACCTCCGTCATGAGCTCAGTCAATGCTTCTTGATTACCTTGTTGGCACATGCTGAGTGCCACGCAGTCAGCAAAGAGACTTCCGGTAATTTTCTTTACGTTTTTTTTCAGCTTTTTTCTGCTAGCCATTATCAGTATGTGTTAGATGTGATACAGATTATATTATTTAGTGATGATTTCCATACCCTTGAGAATAGCTTGTTCGTTCATGGGTAGGAGTTTGTGATGGCGTTCAGGCAAGGTCTTTCGGAGAGCCTTCATAACACTTTCAATCTTTACAATGGGGTGGAGTTTAAGATATCCGCCCAAAATAAACATATTGAAGCATTTCATCATAGACATTTCAGCGGCCTTTTCCATAGCAGGAATTTGCCACGATTCGATGTCTTCGCGTGTAGGTTTCTCGATGATACCAAAACTGTCGTAAATCAGTGTACCTCCCTCTTTTACCTTCGGTTGGAATTTGTCGAGCGAGGGTTGGTTAAGCAGAATTGCTGTATCGTAGCTGCTGAGAATCGGTGATGAGATGGGCTCGTCGCTGATAATAACCGTTACGTTAGCCGTACCACCTCGTTGTTCGGGACCATATGCAGGCATCCAAGTCACTTCTTTGCCTTCCATCAAGGCAGCGTAGGCCAAAATCTTACCCATAGAGAGTACGCCTTGTCCGCCAAAGCCCGATATGATGATTTCTTGTTTCATGGTTGTATACTTCTAAATAAGTAGAACTGAAGCCGGAAAGGCTTTATTGTTTGTCCTTAAGGTCGCCTACATGGTAGAAGTCGAACATATGTTCTTCCATCCACTCATTGGCTTTAACAGGAGTAAGTTTCCAGCCGGATGAGCAGGTTGATACGATTTCAACCAAGTTAGAACCCTTGCCGGCCATCGAGTTTTCGAATGCTTTGCGGATTGCCTTTTTAGCCTTGCGGATAGCAGCAACGCTGTGAACACTTTGGCGTGTAACGTAGGCTGTACCTTCGAGTTTAGCTGCAAGCTCTGTAATATTGAGCGGGTAGCCATGGAGTTTCGGGTCGCGTCCGTAGGGGCAAGTAACAGTCTTCATGCCCAGCAGTGTGGTCGGAGCCATTTGGCCGCCGGTCATACCATAGATGGCATTGTTAATGAAGATGATGGTTATATTTTCACCACGATTGAGTGCATGGATGGTTTCGGCTGTACCAATGCAGGCTAAGTCGCCATCGCCCTGATAGGTAAATACCAGGCGGTCGGGCCACAAGCGCTTGCAGGCAGTTGCTACTGCAGGAGCACGTCCGTGAGCAGCTTCGTGCCAGTCAATGTCGATGTAACGATATGCAAATACTGCGCAGCCTACGGGGCTGACACCAATGGTGTGGTCTTCCATTCCCATTTCGGCAATGACTTCTGCTACGAGTTTGTGAACTACACCGTGCGAACAACCCGGGCAGTAGTGCATGCCCATGTCGTTCATGAGTTTTGGTTTTTCATAGACCAAATTCTCAGCCTTGATAATATCTTCTCTTGTCATGGATGACTATATGTGAGAATTATACTTTTTATTTTCTTAAACCAGGCATTCTCAGCATCACTTCCACCATTTTAACGAGCACGGCAAAAAGCCCGACACCATACCATATCATTTGGCTTTTGTTGCCTTCGGCTATGATGATTCCGATCATGGCAACAAGCGCCATGAGAATGAACAAGCTGTTGAGTATATTTCGGATAAAGAGATTCCTACTCATTTTACGTCGTTCAGCTTCACGTTCAGGGTGTCGTAGTCTTTCTAATATGTCGTTTTCGTCGTGTTGGGGTGAGTTCAGCATAGATTGTTTGTGCTTGGCCGGTAGAGGTTAGTATACGTCTGTAGTCCGTTATTTCAGCGGGATTTTATGTTTGAGCGCTGAAAAGCGGTGTGCAGGCATTGTCTTCCGGTTATTTATTAGCCTGGGCTTTTAATTTATTGAGAGCTTCAACGATTTCATCAGGATCGGGTACGATACCACCGAGTCGTCCGTACTGGTCAACGGGAACGCGTCCTTCAACAGCACCGCGTACATCGAATACCATTTGTCCGGCGTTGATTTCGACTACGAGAATACCCTTAACCTTCTTAGAGAGTTCGCCGATTTCTTTTTTGGGGAAGGGCCAAAGTGTGATGGGGCGGAAGAGTCCTACCTTCAAGCCTTGCTTTCTGGCAGTTTCCATGGCCTTTTGCGAAATACGTGCAGCCGAACCAAAGGCTACGATTGCGTATTCTGCATCTTCCAGGTCTTTAGTTTCGTAACGTACTTCCTTATCTTCGATTTCTTTGTACTTCTTTTGGAGGTGGATATTTCTTTCCTCCATAATGGTAGACTCAAGTTCGAGCGAAGTCATTACATTGGGCTTACGTTCCTTCAGTCCGTGACCATTTGCAGCCCAAGGGCATTCTTTGGCAATTTCTTCTTCGGTGCGGCGAGCTTTGTAGGGAGGCAATACCACCTTTTCCATCATCTGTCCGATTACACCATCAGATAGAATCATTGCCGGGTTACGATAGCGGAACGACAATTCGAAGGCAAGATCCACAAAGTCGGCCATTTCCTGTACCGAAGCGGGAGCCAGTACAATTACGTTGTAGTCACCATTACCACCACCGCGCGTAGCTTGGTTGTAGTCACTCTGCGAAGGTTGGATAGTTCCCAAGCCGGGTCCGCCGCGCTGTACATTGACAATCAAGCCGGGGATTTCGGCGCCAGCCATATAGCTGATACCTTCTTGCATCAAAGCAACACCGGGCGAAGCTGACGAGGTCATAACACGCTTACCAGTGCCGCCTCCGCCGTAAACCATATTGATTGATGCAACTTCACTTTCAGCCTGTAGTACAACCATGCCAGTTGTTTCCCAAGGCTTTAGTTCAGCCAAAGTTTCAAGCACTTCGCTCTGCGGAGTGATAGGGTAGCCAAAATAGCCGTCGCATCCGCAGCGAATAGCTGCGTGGGCTATAGCTTCATTTCCTTTAAGAAGGAGTATTTCGTTTTCTTCTTTCATGGAAGGTAGAATTAAAAGTCTGTATGTTAGGGGATGGTGCTGCGTTGTGTTGACGGTTCTTGAAGTCTTTTCAGGCTGCAGCATAATCTTCGAAATACAGTGACTTCAAGTTATTCAACTTTTTTACGGTAAACACTGATGCAGCCATCGGGGCATACAATGGCGCACGAAGCGCAGCCGATACATGTGTCGGCAACTTCCTCACAATAGGCATAACCTTTGTGATTGACTCCATTCTTGGTTAGAGCGAGCGTTTGCGTGGGACAAGCCACAATGCAAAGTCCGCACCCCTTGCATCGTTCAGTATCGATGACGAGGGCTCCTTTCATTTTGCTCATAGTTAGTAGATTATAAATTCGTGGTTAGACGGTATGTCCTTGTTCTTGGAAAAATTTCATTGCGGAATGTTTTCCGCTTGGGTTAGCTTGAAAGCAACCGGTGCTGAGCGTGCAGTATTTACTGGTTAAACATGTCCTTGTTGTAGAAGTCCATGATATCGTTAAGCATGAGTCTGCATTCGCGGGCTGGTCCTTCCGGTTCGAGTTCTTCAGCTTTCAAAAAGCAGTTCAATGCGTTACGCCAGTCCGACTGCTTCATGTAAACCTTGCCTTGCAGATAGTAGAGCGTGGCGTGGGGGCCATGCGCTGTTTCGGCTGCTGCAATCAAACTTTCTGCCTCGGGTAGATTATTGGCCGTCAAGGCATCGAAAATCGGTTGGAAGTTGTCCTTGTTCATTTTGTTATTTGGTAGGTCGAAAGCAAAGGTACGCTTAAATCTGAAATACCGAAGCATTTCGACCATATTTTAGTATGTATTAACTATATGATGGTAAAAAGTGTACCTTTTAGGGCCAAATATAGGGTTTTCTGCATTATTGGTTGGGCGAAATGACAAGAGGAGTGAGCATTCCGGGGCTGATGAAGGCATGTTTGTTTGGCTCTTTTCGGAAGGTCGATATGTAAGGGCATAGTCTATAACTATGGTGGTTGCCTGTAAATGTTGGCAGCAATGCTTCCCCTGTGTTTGTGCACAATGTATTAACGGCTTCCTACGGGTGCAAATTCCTGAACAATGTTTTGCTCACGGTGCTCAACACGTATCTCTATTCCGAATTTACGGTGTAAGTGTTCGGCTAAGTGTTGTGCCGAGTAAACGCTGCGGTGTTGTCCGCCCGTGCAGCCAAAGCAGAACATCAGGTTTGTAAATCCCCGTTCCATGTAGCGCTTGACATGGGCATCAGCCAGTTTGTATACAGCGTCGAGAAAGGTCAGTATTTCTCCGTCGTCTTCAAGAAATTTGATTACCGGTTTGTCGAGTCCGGTAAGTTTTTTGTAGGCCTCGTAGCGGCCGGGGTTATGGGTGCTTCGGCAATCGAACACGTAGCCACCGCCATTGCCTGAGTTGTCTGCAGGTATACCTTTTTTGTAACTAAAGCTATATATGCGTACTTTTAGAGGCCCTTGTCCGTCGTATTTAGAGTGTGTGGCAGTGCCGTGCATGGTTGGTGCAATATTGAATTGTGGCAGGTCAACAAGTTTGTGCAGCAGGTTGTTTAAATAGGGGTAGGGCAGTACTACGCCATCGAGCAGTTGCCGGCGGAGGTTTTGAACGGCAAGCGGAATGCTGTCGAGAAAATACTTTTTGCGTTCTACGTATCCTCGTAAACCATAGGCTCCAAGCACTTGCAGAATGCGGAAGAAGACAAATAACTGAAGTCTTTGTCTGAACGCAGCTTCATTAAATGAGGGTAATATGCAGCGCAGTTCATCGATGTATTCGCTTACGAGGTAATCGCGCAACATTTGAGGGTAGCGTGCAGAGGCTTGCCACAAAAACGAGGCTACATCGTATTGCAACGGCCCTTGCATACCTCCCTGGAAATCAATAAAATAGGGGTTCCCTTCGGGTAGCATAACGTTGCGTGCCTGAAAGTCGCGATACAGAAAGTATTGTTCTTCATCTTCCTGGCCTACCAGGTCGTTGGCGAGTTGTTCAAAGTCGTTTTCCAACTTTGTTTCGTTAAAGGGCAGGTCGGTAATCTTCAGAAAACTATATTTAAAGTAGTTCAGGTCGAACATAGCTGCCCTGCGGTCAAAGCGGATGGGGTCAAGACATTGTTTAAAGTCCAGCCCATTGGCTCCTTCAACTTGTATGTGTGCCAAGAGTCTGATGGTGCGGGCCAATATAGCCTCGTCGGCTTTGCTGTATTCAAAATGGTTTGCACGGGCTGTTCCAAGTGCATCGTATAATGATTGTTGGCCTAAGTCTTGTTGAAGGTAGCAGGTTTCGTCGTCGCTGAAAGCCAATATACGCGGTACGGGCAGCCCTTGTGAGTAGAAGTGGCTGGCCAGATAAACAAAGCAGTGATTCTCGGCAGTGTTAGGACCTATCACTCCGATCACCGATTTGTTGTTATCATTGTAAAGGCGTATGTATTGGCGGTTGCTGCCGGCTTTGGCCAGCGTTTCTACTTTTTGCGGAGTTTTTCCGCACCAATCTTTATAGAGTTGTAGCAGGTTGTTCATGGATCTGATGCCGTTATTGGGGCTGCTATCTGCTTTGTGCAGATTGTTGGGATGCGTAAGATAATATACGAAATAGACTTTTGCCGTTAAAGCGAAGATGGGGATGCACGAGGATGGATAAATTGAGTGCAAGGATACTGGTTAACGTCGGCGTTTAGCTAGCATCATGAGGTGTACTGCTACCAGCGCAGCTGTTTCGGTACGTAGCCGACTTTCGCCCAAGCTGATAGGTACGAATCCTGCGGCAATGGCTTTACGCACTTCGTCGATGCTAAAATCACCTTCAGGTCCAATTAATACCAGCGTGTCGTCTTCGGCTTTAACCAGGTCGCCTAAAAAGTTGGCTGCCGAAAGGTGCAATTCCTGGCGGGATGTATCGGTGGGTGACGTTTGGTCTGGTTTACTTTCATCCACCTCTTCCGGATTGTAGCAATGTGCAATAAATCGTTGACCGCAGAAGGGCTGTGCTATAAATTGGTCAAAGGGGGTCAGTTCTTCTACAATGGGTTTGAATGCCTTGTGGCTTTGCTTCATGGCTGCCACTACAATTTTTTCTAAACGTTCGGTTTTTACCACCTTGCGTTCAGAGTTGCAGCATTTTAGGAGTGATAGCCGGTCAAAGCCTATTTCTGTTGCTTTTTCGGCCAGCCATTCCATACGGTCCATGTTCTTGGTCGGTGCAACCGCCAGGTGTATGTTCCCGTACCAAAGTTTGGTATCGTTCCATTGGTTGAGTATGTTAAATTGGCAGTGCTTAGGTGTGGCCAGCGTGATTTCTGCTTCGTAAAAGCGTCCTTTGCCATCGGTCAGAGTTAAGGTATCGCCTTCTTTCATACGTAGTACACGTACGGCATGTCCGGCCTCTTCGCCAGGTAACTCTATTGTTCCCGGGTTCATGTCTGGAACGTAGAATATGTGAGTCTCTTTCATGGCGTTATGCTTCTTCGGGAGTGTGGTTGTCAGATTTTCGTTTGTTCAGTTCGTCGCGCAGGATGCTTGCAAGCTCAAAGTTATCGTCGGCAACGGCCGACTGTAAAACCTCTTCAAGCAGGTTGCGCGTCATGGCCGTCAGTGGCAGGGCCATGCTTTGGTCGGTTTGTGGCATATGGTTTTGCCGACTGAAAAGTTGCTCTTCAATCCAAATTGAAGTATGGGTTTCGAGGGCTGCAACTGCAGCTTCGGCTGCCGAAACGTTTACCGATACTACCTCCATGCTGCTTGTCTTAAAGTCGAGCAAGGCCTGCGTTTGTCCATTGTTGGGTTGCAGCAGCCGGATGCCGATAAGTTTCATTGCCAGTCGTCCTGCCAATTTGTTCATGAGTCGCGAGCAGGTATAGTCGTGATTGTCCAGGGCAGCCGATACCATGTTGTATGCTTCTTGGGATATGAGCACGGGGTAAAACCTTCCGTTCGGCTTTTCGCGCAGAACCAGGATGTAGGCATCGCGAAAATCTCGGCCTCGGGTGAGTCCCTCAATTGTAAGTTCTATCGAGTTGTCGTACATATGCTTGTTCATTTGTTTGTGGGCCGTTCGTAACATCTGCTGACCGGTCTCCGGTACCAGTTAGGATACGCAAAGGTAATGTAAAGCGAAGGCATACCGAAGAAAAACGGCAGATTTCTTTGCTCCGGGGCTTGCTTTGATTGGTACTCCCGGCTGTTGCTGCCTGTATGCAACGGGTTGCGTGCTTGGGGGTAGGGCCGGTGGTATGGCCCGTTCTATTTGTATGATATTAAACAGGAGTAGCTTTTGCACAAAAGCCATTAACCGGTGCTTTATTCGTGTAGGGGAGACGAGGTTCCCGACCTGCGGGAGATTATGAACGCGGAAATCCGGGCACTGACCGGGGGCGACATTACCAAGCTCGAGGCGGTTCTGAGCGCCGATACGCTCGACGCACTCACCGAACTCAACGCGAAGGCTCGCGAGGCACGCGAAATTGAAAAACTTAACAAGCACTGACCAACTTATGCAACATCATACACTTACTCCCTACATGGCCCGAATCACGGCTGAAAATGCCCTGTGTCGGGAGCACGGGTTCCGCCATACCACTTGCAGCGGTATTAATTACCTGGAGGGTATGCTGGCCGACTTCCGTCGGACGGCTAACTTTGTCTGCACGGCCGACACGAGCCAGTGCACGACCTTTGAGCGGGGCGGTGGCTGGTACGAGCGAAGGGTGTATACCGTGTTCATCCTTTCGCGTTATACCTTCGGCGATGCCGACAGCTACGCACGGGCTATGCAACTCTGCCGCGAGGTGTACCGCCAATTCCAAACGCGCTTTGTGCGCGATCGCGAGGCGGCCGATGGCTCGATGCTCTATCTCGACGTGGCCGACATCCGCTCCAACGAACTGGGCGGAAACTTCCTGAACGGCTGTACCGGCCTGTACTTCATGCTCACCATGGAGCGCCCGGTGGACCTTTGTTTCTCGCCGTCGGAATGGACGGGCCAGTAATTAGTTAAAATCATATGGCTACGAACGAACCGAACATTACCGAACGCACTGAGGCCGAGTTTCGGCAGTATGCGGACGCATGGACGGCCAAGATGATCGAAATCTGGCAGGATCGTCTCGACCTGATGGCGGTGCACGATACCGGGGCCTTGCGGCGGTCGGTGCAGCCGAACAATGTGCACATCGACGGCCTGAGTCTGGAGGTGTCCTTCAGCTTCTTGCAGTATGGCATCTACGTGGAACGCGGAACAGGCAACGGCTACAAACGCGGAAACGACGGTAAACTGCAATTTCTTGAAAAGAAGTACCGCAAGGAACACGGCCTGGGCAAAGCCCGCGAGCGCCGCCCGTGGTTCTCGAAATCGTGGAGTATTTCCGCTCGCGTATTGATGGAACATACTGCAAAAATCATCGGGCAAGAGTATGTTTCCGCCTTCGATAACCTTTAACACACAGCCCCTCTACAAGCGTCCGCAGCAAATGGCCGGCAAACAGAAATCACTAACACCGACACCCCATGCACAACCACACCCGGAAAGAAGTAATCAAGCATATTTTGCGCATCGTGCGCCCCATGCCCAAACTCCTGCTATACAACCTGCCGCTCACGACAAGCTATCGCACTACAGCCGACGACGGATACCTAAAGTATATTGCCATACGCTGGCTCCGCTTCAAAGGCTGGAGCGTCAGGGACGACGGGCACACGCGGCAGCTCATTCTCGACGGTAGCGACTATATAGTAGTCTACTTCAAGTATTTCCGCGCTCTGAGCTATCCCATGCCGCTCGGCTTGCGTCTACATCTTTATGCCGCCTATATGTTAGCACTGCGCTAAACTTTCCTAAACCTTTGTACAATAGCGTGCAATAGCTTGCACCGATGGCAAGAAAGGCGTATATTTGCGGTAGAAGTTGAACATAAATAAGCCTCGCTATGTTTACTACATTAGATATCATAATTTTTTGTATAGCAGGAGCATTTCTCGTGTATTTCATCACGCATATGGCTCTATACGCTTCAAGCAAAAAATTCCGAAAAAAGATGGACGAGCAAATGAAACGCAACGAAGAATGGATGAAACAATACAAAATAAAAAGCTATGCCCGTAAAAAGTTTCCTCGGCCAAATCACGACTCACACAAAGACCGAGGAGACTGCTATGGTTACTGATGCTTTTGTCTTTTGAGTTAAAGAAATGCGTATATACTTTTGTGCAAATTCATAAAAGTATATACGCATTTTTTTCTTATGAGAACGAACGAGACAAAAGAAGTTGTACTTCTTCTTAACTCTTCCCAGGCAAGCAAAAAGCTAAAGGAACTGCAAGAGAAGCTAAAAGATACACGGAAAATTAAGCAGGAAGCTTTTGAAAGCGGAGACAAAGAAGCTTACAAACGATTGACACAAGAGGAAAAAAAATTAGAGGCTCAACTGGCAAGGCTTAGAACAAGAGCTCAAACTGTACAGGATGCTATCCGAAATTTAGACAAGGCCACGCCAAAACAACTTAAAGCCACAATATCGGAGATTAACAAGCAGCTTTCCGATGGAAGCGTAGAACGGGGTACAGAGCAGTGGAAAAGGCTGGTAAAGGCGTTAGGAGAAGCACGGGGACAACTTAACAAAATACGCTCCGAACAAAATGCCGCTGCAGAACATATGAATCAAACCACACTATCCGAAATCGGGCAAAAGTGGGCGGGAATTACTACCGTAATGCGTGGCGTTGCCGAAGGGATTCAGGCGGCATTTGAAACGCTGAGACAATATGCCACAGAGTATGCCGAAATGGCCGAACACATGGCGGGCGTGAGTAAATACACCGGCATGAGTGCCGAAGATGTGGAAGAACTCAACGAGGCATTCAAGCGGATGGATACCCGCACGAGCCGTGAGGCACTGAACGATCTGGCCGCCGACGCAGGGCGGCTAGGAATCCAGGGTAAACAAGCCGTTCTCGACTTTGTTAATGCGGCCGATATTATTAACGTGGCCCTGGGCGAAGATCTCGGAGAAGGAGCAGTTAAAAATATCGGTAAAATTGCACAGTTGTTCGGTGACGCTGACCGCGTAGGACTTAAACAGGCTATGCTCGCCACAGGATCGGTGATAAACGAGTTAGCACAAACTTCATCAGCAAGCGAAGGCTATATTATGGACTTTACCGCCCGCCTTTCGGGCATGGCCAAACAAGCTGGGATGACACAGGCTCAGGTAATGGGACTGGCCTCGGTCATGGATCAATCTATGGTGAATGCCGAAGAGGGGAGCACGGCACTTTCGCGCTATGGCCCATATCCGGCAAGGTAACGGGGCACTTTGTATTTCAACGACCTTATATATAAGGTGTGCTGAGGTCAATGTGTGGTGGTGTGTTCGGGTAGTCAGTTGGCTGTTTGCCGTCTGATTTACAATGTGCAGCGTTGCGCACCATTAGTGGGGGATGGCCAATGCGGATTGAGGTGCTGTTTTGCATTGGAGCAGCCAGGCTTTAAAGCCGACGGGTGTTTGCTTTTGAGTTGCTAATATGGGTAGAAGCCGCGTTTAGGTGTGGTCAAAGAGCCCTTAAAAGACAATTTTTTCAAAAAAAGTGGTCAGTCAAAGGCAGTTATCGGCCGTGCTCTTCGTATATTTGCCTACTCTTTAAAAGGTTGCCGTTGCCCGCAGCGCTCTGCAGTCCATGTTTTGAGCCTTGTTTAACCTAACAAATCCGGCGTGGGCGAGCGGCTTCTCTCTATCAATCATTCAAATAGCATCGTTAATCAATGAATCATTCAGCACTGAAGGCTCGCCTTGTGGCGATGAACTTTTTGGAATTTGCGGTGTGGGGAGCTTACCTCACCTCTATGGGTAATTATTTAGGCAGTCATGGCTTGGGTGCCAACATTGGTTGGTTTTATGCCATACAGGGCATCGTTTCCATCTTTATGCCCGGACTTATGGGCATGATTGCCGACCGTTGGGTGCCGGCTCAGCGCTTGTTGGGATTGTGCCACTTGCTGGCCGGTAGCTTTATGTTGTATGCTTCGTGGTATGCCTTGGATGCGGGCGATGCTGTACAAATGATGCCTTTGTTTACGCTCTATACCTTGAGTGTTGCCTTTTATATGCCCACTTTGGCGTTGAGCAATTCGGTTGCATTTATTGGCTTGACCAAGGCCGGACTCGATACCGTCAAAGCCTTTCCACCGATTCGAGTGTTTGGTACCATTGGTTTCATTATGACCATGCTGGCTGTTAATTTTCTTGAAATTCAGTCAACTCCCCACCAGCTCTTACTCTCGGGAGTACTGAGTTTACTGTTGGGCATTTATGCTCCTACACTGCCGGCCTGCGCTGTCAATACTCAAAAGCGCAGTGTGGCACAAGCCTTAGGACTGGACGCCTTCAAACTGTTCAAGCAGCGTCGTATGGCTGTTTTCTTCCTTTTTTCCATGCTGCTTGGTGTAAGTCTGCAAATTACCAACGGCTATGCCAATCCATTTATTACGAGTTTTAAAAATATTCCCGAGTTTGCCGCTACGTTTGGGGCCAACAATGCCAATGCACTGATTTCGCTTTCGCAAATAAGCGAAACCTGCTGCATTCTGCTCATCCCCTTCTTCCTGAAACGTTTTGGCATCAAGCGTGTGATGATGATTGCTATGTTAGCCTGGGTGTTCCGCTTCGGTTTGTTTGGTTTGGGAAACCCCGGTTCCGGTGTGTGGATGTTTGTTCTCTCCATGCTTGTTTATGGTGTGGCCTTCGACTTTTTCAATATTTCGGGTGCCTTGTTTGTTGACCAAAATACCGACAGTAGCATACGTAGTAGTGCGCAGGGGCTTTTTATGATTATGACAAATGGTCTTGGGGCCTCGTTTGGTACATTGGCTGCTCAAGAGGTGGTTAACCATTTTGTTTATAAAGCGCCCGAAGCTATGCAAATAGCAGGCTGGCGGAGCAGCTGGTTGATATTTGCTGGCTACGCATTGGTGGTATTAGTGCTTTTTACCTTGGTGTTTAAGGAAAAAAGTGGTAATCAGGCGGCAAAACGTGCAGCATAGCATCAGGCCTGCCGTATACGTATTTATCCGATACAGGTTATAGTTCGAGCGGAAACAGCGCGTAAGTTGCTGCTTCCGCTCGAATTGTATCAAGGGGTTGTTGGGGTATTGGGGGCTATGTGGAATGTATTTTCCTTTCTGTGGTTTGACAGGTGCTATGGTCTGAATGAAAGGGGTGATGAATACTGAAGGAGTGTGGCTGTTGTGAGGGTAGAGTAGGGCGTTTTGTATTATCTTAACTTAGTTGATGGTGGGCATACGTCTGCTGTGCAATGTGCTTGTGCAGATTTGAGGACGATAAAGTTTGGTTTTCTGTTTAAAAATAAGTAACTGAAGTTTCCCACCCCTTCATATCAGCTATTTGAGTAATAGTTCCCTTCG
>CALCVT010000085.1 GCA_937906495.1 uncultured Prevotella sp. | reverse complement strand
AGATACAAAAATCTCCCATTTTATATTTTCTCAATAAGTTTAGATGACTTCAACAAAAAGTTCAAGTCACCCTGCAAAGCATACTAAAAAAGTTGAAGTATGCCAAATACTCGCCCAAAATCCTTTCATATTCAAAGAAAATACGTAAATTTGCAGCCGGATATCGTTCAGCGTGCACAATTCTGCCCCAACAGAACAACCTCTCCACTTGTGGGCCGTGTGCCCCACCCGTTCTGTTCCGTCAGATGCACCCCCTGCAACGACACCATTATTATTCACTTATTATTAACTCATTAAATGGAGAATTTAAAGAACATTGCACCGCTTGCGGAGTTTGACTGGAATGCCTTTGAGAACGGCGCTGTAGAGTCAGCCCAGAGCCACGAGGAACAGGAAAAGGCTTATGACAACACCCTGGGCCGCGTAAACGAAAACGAAGTTGTTGACGGCACCGTTATTGCCATCGGCAAGCGCGAAGTCGTAGTCAACATCGGCTACAAGAGCGACGGTATCATTCCCGTAAACGAATTCCGCTACAATCCTGAGCTCAAGGTTGGTGATATCGTAGAGGTATACATCGAGAACCAGGAGGACAAGCGTGGCCAACTCGTGCTTTCGCACAAGAAGGCTCGTGCAAGCAAGTCTTGGGAGCGCGTTAATGCAGCCCTCGAGAACAAGGAAATCATCAAGGGTTACATCAAGTGCCGCACGAAGGGTGGTATGATTGTCGACATCTTCGGCATCGAGGCCTTCCTTCCCGGTTCGCAGATTGACGTTAAGCCCATCCGCGACTACGATGTATTCGTTGGCAAAACCATGGAATTCCAGGTTGTTAAAATCAACCAGGAATACAAGAACGTTGTTGTATCGCACAAGGCACTTATCGAGGCTGAACTCGAAGCTCAGAAGCAGGAAATCATTTCTAAGCTCGAAAAGGGTCAGGTACTCGAGGGTACTGTTAAGAATATCACTACCTACGGTGTATTCATCGACCTGGGCGGTGTTGATGGTCTCATCCATATTACCGACCTCTCTTGGGGCCGCGTAAACGATCCGCACGAAATCGTACAGCTCGACCAAAAGCTCAACGTTGTTATCCTCGACTTCGATGAGGAGAAGAAGCGTATTGCTCTCGGTCTCAAGCAGCTCACCCCGCATCCCTGGGATGCTCTTGACGCTGAACTCAAGGTAGGCGACAAGGTTAAGGGTAAAGTTGTTGTTATGGCTGACTATGGTGCATTCGTTGAGATTGCACCGGGTGTTGAAGGCCTCATCCACGTAAGCGAAATGAGTTGGAGCCAGCACCTGCGCTCTGCTCAGGACTTCCTCAAGGTTGGCGACGAGGTTGAAGCTGTAATCCTTACCCTCGACCGCCAGGAGCGCAAGATGTCACTCGGCATCAAGCAGCTCAAGGACGATCCCTGGAAGGACATTGAGCAGAAGTATCCCGTTGGCTCACGCCACCAGGCAAAGGTTCGCAACTTCACTAACTTCGGTGTATTCGTAGAACTCGAAGAAGGCGTTGACGGACTCATCCATATCTCAGACCTCTCTTGGACCAAGAAGGTTAAGCACCCCTCTGAATTTACTCAGATTGGCGCAGAAATCGAGGTTGTAGTTCTCGAAATCGATAAGGACAACCGTCGTCTCTCTCTTGGCCACAAACAGCTCGAGGAGAATCCCTGGGACGTATTCGAAGGTGTATTCACTGAGGGAAGCGTTCACGAGGGTACCATCACTGAGCTCATGGACAAGGGTGCTGTAGTTCAGCTCGAGTATGGCGTTGAAGGCTTCGCTACTCCTAAGCACTTGGTTAAGGAGGATAACACTCACGCCAAGGAAGGTGAGAAACTCGCTTTCAAGGTTATCGAGTTCAACAAGGACAGCAAGCGCATCATCCTTTCACACAGCCGCACCTTCGAAGATGCACAGCGCAACGAAGCACGCGTAGAGCGCGCTAAGGCTCCCCGCAGCAACAAGGGTGGCAACCGTGCCAACAGCGAAATTCCCGTTATCCAGAACCAGGCCGCTACCACCTCACTCGGTGAGAACGATGCTCTCGCAGCTCTCAAGGCCAAAATGGAAAAGGGTGAGTAAGATTCACCACAGAGCCTGACTACTCTAAATGCATTGCGCAAGCAATGCTGAGACAACAGGCCAATAACATTGCATAATACAGGAGTTCAACGACTTTCTATACGAAAGCACGCTGAACTCCTGTTTTTTATATTTTATATAAAGATACACCGAAATTGAAGTCTGCACAACACGCCACTCTCTCCAAAAATTTGTACCTTCGCAGCGAGCTACTTATTCACTCATTCCTATAACTTATGAAACATCTTGCACTGAGCGCATTAGCCGCTCTATGGATATTGGCTTCCTGCAACGGAGGTAACAAACAAACAAACAGCGGATCAGACCCGAATCTCAAAAACGACACCACGGCCAGCGAACAAGTTGCCGACAGCACCATCTATGGCGTATCCGATGAGTTTGGCATGAGCACATTTACACTGATAGCTGACCGCGGCGATACGCTCTACCTTACACGCACTTCGAACGATGGTACCGACGGACGTATCTACGGCGACTTGAAAGAGGGCGAACGCTATGCACTCACCACACGCGATAACGGCGAAGCCATTGGCGTGCTCATCAATCTGACACAGTTGGAGAAGCATACCAAAGACTATCAAATAAGCAATGGCAACCTCATCATGAAGGGCGACACCATACAAATCGAAACGCTCAACGATCAGGAATTTAAAACAAAATAATACTGCTGCTCATTCTAATCCTACTAATAAGGATAGCTGCATACTTCTACCCCACCAAATACAAACAATATGTTCTCAGGAATCGTAGAAACCATGGCCCGTGTAGTGGCTATTGAACAAGACAAAGAGAATAAGCACTTTACATTGGAGTGTGACTTTGGCAACGAACTCAAAATAGACCAAAGCGTTGCCCACAATGGTGTATGTCTTACCGTAGTAAGCCTCAATGGCAATCAATATGTTGTAACAGCCATGGACGAAACACTTAAGCGCTCAAACCTGGGACTTTTAAAACCGGGTGACGAAGTAAATGTAGAACGTTCCATGCAAATGAATGGTCGCCTTGACGGACACATTGTGCAAGGACACGTTGACCAAACAGCCACCTGCGTCCGCATTGACGATGCAGACGGCAGCTACGAATATACCTTTGAATACAAAAGTAGCCACGAAATGGTACAACGCGGCTACTTTACCGTTGATAAAGGCTCTGTTACCGTAAATGGCGTCAGCTTGACGGTATGTGAACCCACAGCCAACTCATTCAAGGTATGCATTATTCCCTACACCTACGAGCACACTAACTTTCATGCCATCAAGGTTGGTACACAAGTAAACATCGAATTCGACATTTTAGGCAAATATATCAGCCGCTTACAAGCACTTACAGCCAATAAGTAACATATAAATTATCCATGCTTCATTACATCTGCGTATTTGCCGGAGGCGGAGCGGGCTGTATGGCTCGCTATGCCTTAGGAGTACGCATGGCAAGCTATACTCAAAGCGGACAAATACCCTGGCACACGCTAACTATCAATCTGCTGGGGTGCCTATTCATCGGACTGCTGCTAGGCTATTTACAAACGCGACCCAACAGCTACCTTGCAGCCTTGCTAGTAAGTGGATTCTGCGGAGGATTTACTACCTTTTCGACTTTTTCGAACGAGACTCTCGAGTTGTTACGCAACGGCCATACACTGACTGCGTTAAGTTACCTAATCATCTCACTCGGTGTTGGATTATGCTGCACTGCTGTCGGCTACATTCTAGCACGACAACTGGCCTGAATCGTTGCGTATACTGCCTTAAACAATATGCATATTTAATCCTCAGCTACTGAACGATAAGAAATAGTCAACCAGTGCCCTATCTAAAAGTTACTGCTGCTATGAAGAAAAAAGAACTCTACGAATACGTACTCAACTACCTGGGAAGCGTAATGGACTCAACCGAAACGGAACTGGACTATACTACCCCCTTTGAGTTGCTCATAGCCGTTGTGCTTTCGGCTCAGTGTACAGACAAACGCATCAACCAGGTAACCCCCCGATTATTTGCCGACTTTCCCACTCCCGAAGCGCTGGCTGCAGTAAGTCCCGAGGTAGTTTTTGACTATATTCGCTCTGTAAGTTATCCTAATAATAAAGCTAAGCACCTGGTAGGATTGGCAAAAATGCTGGTTGAGCGCTTTGACAGCCAGGTGCCCTCGACACTTGAGGAACTAACCCAATTGCCCGGAGTAGGGCGCAAAACAGCCAATGTAATACAAGCGGTTGCATTTGGTAAAGCTGCACTGGCTGTCGATACCCACGTGTTTCGCGTTAGTCACCGACTCGGACTCGTACCCAAGCGCTGCACTACGCCTTACAGCGTTGAGGTTGAACTAAAAAAATACATTCCTGAACATTTGGTTGCAGCCTCACACTACTGGCTACTGCTGCATGGTCGTTACACCTGTACTGCACGGAATCCGAAATGTGCCGGATGCGGCTTACGCGATGTATGTAAAAGTTGTATGGGATAAATCTACACAAGCTATAAACCTTCTGAGAACAAAGCAGTTCCTGCATGTTGTACTTAAGTACAGCATGCAGGAACTGCCATTAAATAGACGTCGCTTAAATGCTACACACTACCTAAGCCCTAAATGCTTGACTCACAACGGTGTGTAATATTGCAACAAAGCAAACCTGTGACAAAGGCAAACAATATCCATCTAAAAGTCAAAACCTATCTTAACATAGAAAGCCGGCTTACGGCAAAGCCCAGAATAACTCACCGTGGCCTCAACCGGTCCGAACTTAGAATCGTATCCATAACGCAGCCCTACACCATAATGATAAGCTGCACGCCGCAAATGGCGCACATCGCGCTGCTCAGCCATCAAAGCACCAAGCAAAAAAGCGTAATGACGGGCATAAAAACGGTAACGCAACTTAAAGTCGAACATTGCCAACGCATTGCGAAAACGTTCCATACGGTTCAGACCAATAAAAGGCAACTGCTGAGGCATAAATCTGCCCATACCATAACCACCTACCATATTGCCATAAACAAATGGTACCTCTTGATTAAGCACCAGGCGCGAAGCCAGGCGTGGCTGTAATGCCAGGCGCGATGTAAAAGGAAGCACTGTTTCCCAACTCACCTGCACTGCCGAAAAGGCATGTGGCTGTTTAAGAAGCGTCAGGTTGTCGGTTGTAAATGCATACTCTGCCACCATTTTCGATCCACTTGTTGGATATACTCCCCTATTCTGCGAATTGTAGCGCAAGCGCAAATAAGCCGTAAAATAGGTATCAGACACCGGACGATGCACACTGGCTGTATCGACACCCGATACAAGCACATCGGTAAAACCGAATCGCGAAAATTTAAAGCCAACTTCAGCATCGAAATTACGCGTTTGCCTATAGGCAAACGATATTCCGGCCTGCTGATACTGAAAAACCAGATTAAACGCTCGGTTGCCCTTCCGGTTCAGATTAAAGTCTGAGTGACGGAACCTATAATACACATTAAACTGACGGTTAAGCCTTGGTTCGACCGTCAAGCCGAATTGCGCCCCATACTGTTCGCCCAGCCATATTGAAGTATCAAAGACCAAAGGCACCCGTGTTGGTACCACAATGTCGGCCTGCAACAGTAAAGAGGCCATTTCTTCAGTATCGAAACGTGCTCCTACACCCACTTGGCTCGACAATCTGCGCACAGCATGAAACACCAAATCGTAGCAGTTATCGGATTCATTGAGCGAGTAGTTTGCATCCAGATACAGAAAACGCTCATTAAGTAACAGTACGGCACGCTCTATTTGCTGCTGACTAACCACACTCGAATCAGACAACGCGCAAGTATGACGAATCATTCGTTCTTCGGCCTCCGTTATCCGGTCGAAACAGATGCGACGCACTGGGAACTGTGCCTGCAGGCATTGTAAAGGTCGATAATGTGTACGGGGAGTGGGGTAAACCGGCACCTGCTGCAGCGAATCGACCGATGCATACAAATTGGGGCGCGGCCGGCGAGGAACCCCCACCCTGTCGGCAATCTGCATCAGTTCGTCCCAATGACTAATGGCCTTAGCATAACCTCTATAAAGCATTGTATCGAGCAAGGCTGGTTTAAAGTCCATAGTCGATACACCTTGAGGGTTTATGCCTAAGTACAAATCGCAATTACGAATATTCTCCTCAAACTTATGGCGACTTGCAATACTTATAAGTTGTTGGATAACTCCTTGCATACCGCCTACCTCCATTGTGTCGGTAAACACACGCTGCACAGTGGCTCCTATAACTATATCAGCGCCCATTTTACGGGCAACATCGACCGGAAAATTATTAGAGAGGCCCCCATCGACCAACGTTTTACCGTGCAAAACAACAGGAGTAAAAGCTCCCGGAATAGCCATACTGGCACGTATGGCCGTAGATATACGGCCACTACGCATAACCACTTCCTCGCCATTGGCCAGGTTCGTTGCTACACAAGCAAAGGGCACGTGCAGTGAATCGAACGATATGCTATCGTGATATCCTACAGTCAAACGAGCCAGCAAATTGCCCAGGTTCCGGCCGCGCACCAAGCCATTAAGTTCAGGCTTGGCGCTACGCGAAAGCGGAATGTGCAACACCAAACGTTCAGCACGCTCTCGCTGTGCCAATGATTGCAACTTACGGGGCGTTTTGTCGCTAAGCAAAAGTTCCCAGTCCTGCATCCGAACTAATGTATCGAGTTCTTCGGTACTATAGCCTAAGGCATATAAGCCCCCGACTATAGCTCCCATACTGGTGCCTGCAATATAATCAATAGGTATGCCTGCCTCTTCAACAGCTCGCAACACACCGATATGGGCAGCCCCTTTGGCACCGCCTCCACTCAAAACTACACCCACCCGCGGGCGGCTATTTACTGACTGCCCGCACAAGGCCAACGGCAAAAACGTCAGTACAAATGCCAAGAACCAACGACACATAGTTTCACTCTAGTTGAAAATCATTACAAAAGGTTGAGCAAATCGGCAGGTTCACGCAAAAAGATGTCTGCACCTGGCAAAGTGCGCAAAAACTCCTCATCGCGAAAGCCCCACAACACTAAAGCGCAAGGCAATCCTGCCGCCTGGGCCGTAGCCAAGTCAACTTCGGAATCGCCCACATAGAGCGCCTCGTCAGGTTTGCTCCCCAAAGCCTTCAATGCAGCAAGTACCCCATCGGGATTGGGCTTGCGTCTGACCTCAGCACTCTCGCCAATAGCCAGTTGCACATAATCTTTAAAAAATCGCTCGTTAAGTTCTACCACAGCTGGGTGTAATTTATTCGACACGATGGCTAAAGAAATTTGCATCCGGTGTAAAACTTTCAACATGGGCATAATCCCCTCATAAGGCTGGGTGGTATCGAGGCAATGCTCCACATAGTAAGCCTTAAAGGTTTGAAACACCGATTCAAAATGGCTCTCATCTACCATCGGACCTGCAGCCTGTAGCATCAAGCGCCGTATACCATTGCCCAAATAACTGCGAACTTCACTATAGGTGCGCTCCGGCAATCCATGAACACGCAATGCATAGTTTACACTTTCGGCCAGGTCGCCCAACGTATT
This sequence comes from uncultured Prevotella sp., assembly GCA_937906495.1. Lineage (GTDB taxonomy): Bacteria > Bacteroidota > Bacteroidia > Bacteroidales > Bacteroidaceae > Alloprevotella. Next base: position 8,500 of record CALCVT010000085.1, on the reverse strand, counting down.
GAGTAAAGTTCCGTCTAAATCAAAAATAACCGTACGAAGCATTTGTAAAATCTTTTACTTTCGACTGCGAAAATACAAATTAAATCTATAACTTTGCCTTGGATATCCCAAAACGCACTAACACAAACTGTAAACCAACATGGAAGTTACTGCAAAGTTCGACCACTTCAACATCAACGTACTGAACTTGGAGCGTAGCATCAAGTTCTATAAAGAAGCTTTAGGGTTAATCCCCAGCGGTGAAATAAATGGTCCTGAAGGCGCCTTCAAGATTGTTTATCTCAAGAACGAAGCAAGCGATTTTAAATTAGAACTCACCTGGTTGCGCGATCGTACCGAACCCTACAACTTAGGCGAAAACGAGTTTCACATCTGCATGCGTGTACTAGGCGACTACGAGGCCGTACGAGCTTTCCACAAAGCACTGGGCTGCGTTTGCTACGAAAATCACGAAATGGGGCTTTACTTTATAAACGACCCTGATGGCTACTGGATTGAAATTCTCAGCCTTTAAGTGCTTCACTCCTGCCATACTCACTTGCAACAGCTGCATTTACAGCCGCAAACAGCCTTTTAAAAAGAACAACACAATTATAAAATTCACATAAACGAACCTCAGGCGGCGCAGGTGCTGCCCAAAGTCTTTTATATATTATGGAAAATCAAGCTCTTATTGCTCAATGTGAGCAAGTAGCCAAGCAGTGGATGACTTCTGACTGCTACGATGCCGATACCCAAAAGGCTGTAAAAGCCATGATGGAGAATGCCGACAAGACTGAACTGATTGACTCATTTTACCGCACACTTGAATTCGGTACCGGAGGCCTTCGCGGCATCATGGGTCCGGGCACCAACCGCATGAATATCTACACTGTAGGCGCAGCTACCCAGGGACTCTCTAACTACTTGAACCTAAACTTCAAGAACCTGGAGCAAATTAGTGTAGTTGTAGGCCACGACAGCCGTAATAACAGCCGTCTGTTTGCCGAAACTGCAGCAAACATCTTTTCGGCCAATGGTATTAAGGTATACCTGTTTGACGACATGCGCCCTACCCCTGAAATGTCATTCGCCATTCGCCACTTAGGTTGCCAAAGCGGTATTATCCTCACAGCCAGCCATAATCCCAAGGAGTACAACGGCTATAAAGCCTACTGGGACGATGGCGCACAGGTGCTTGCACCACACGACAAAGGCATCATCAACGAAGTGAACAAAGTTAAGGTTGAGGATATTAAGTTTGAAGGTAAGCCCGAACTTATCCAGATTATCGGTAAGGAAATCGACGATATCTATCTCGAAAAGGTGCATACACTCAGCATCGACCCCGAATGCATCAAACGCCAAAAGGACCTCAAGATTGTTTACACTCCGTTGCATGGTACCGGCATGATGCTCATTCCCGACTCACTTAAAATGTGGGGCTTTGAAAACGTACATACCGTGCCCGAACAAATGGTAGCCGATGGCAACTTCCCCACTGTTAAAAGCCCGAATCCCGAAAACGGCGAGGCACTAACCATGGCACTCGACCTGGCTAAACAACTCGACGCTGACATCGTCATGGCTTCTGACCCCGATGCCGACCGCGTAGGCATGGCCTGCAAGAACGATAAGGGCGAGTGGATTTTGGTTGATGGCAACCAAACTTGCATGATATTCCTGTACTACATCATCATGAACCGCAAGGCTCAAGGCAAGATGGTGGGCAATGAGTTCATCGTTAAAACTATTGTTACTACAGAGCTCATCAAGTCTATTGCCGACAAGAATCAAATCAAGATGTACGACTGCTACACCGGCTTTAAATGGATTGCACGCCAAATCCGTTTGGACGAAGGTAAACTGCAGTACATCGGTGGCGGCGAAGAGAGCTACGGCTTCCTGGCAGAAGACTTCGTACGCGATAAAGATGCCGTATCGGCCTGCTCTCTCCTGGCTGAGATTTGTGCCTGGGCTAAAGATCAAGGCAAGACGCTCTACGACATACTTATGGAAATTTACCTGGAATATGGCCTGGCAGTAAACAAAACCATCAACGTGGTGAAACCCGGCAAAAGCGGAGCCGACGAAATCAAGGCCATGATGGAAAACTTCCGTACCAACCGACCGACCGAACTGGCTGGCTCAAAAGTGGTATGCACCAAAGACTATGGTGTACTCAAGCAGTACGATGCCGAAGGCAAGGAGTCTGCGCTCGACTTCCCCGAAACAAGCAACGTGCTCCAATGGTACACAGCCGATGGTACAAAAGTAAGTGTACGTCCTTCCGGAACAGAGCCTAAAATTAAGTTCTACATTGAAGTAAAGGGACACATGGACTGCCCCAAGTGCTACACAGCTGCACAAGCAGAGGCACAAATCAAGATTGAGGCTGTAGTCAAGAGTCTCGGACTCTAATACTTCAACTCATCACAACACTATTGAAGCTGATACAAGCCTTACGCTACTGGCACGGCTTGTGTCAGCTTTTTTATTGAAGACTGCTACATATCCACACCACTTCTCCAAGTTTGCCTCGTACAGCCGAAGGGTATGCAACTTATTGCACGAAGCCCAAACCCCGACAAGCAACAATCGTAAATAACTTATTAATCAAGGCAATGCCAAACCCTCTTTGCAGGACCATCTGGAAAAGCATTTAATCTATCCACCATGCAAACAGCCTACTACTTTATATTTTGCAAAGACGAACTGCTACTCACAGCCAATCAGCAAGTTCCATGCAGCACCGAGCCCCCGGTACACCTCGAACCATGGCAAACACTCCACCACCTGCCCAGCCTTGAAGGTCATGCCTGCTACACGGCACGTATAGACTCGCCGGTTGTGGCACCCAAATGGCAAATGTGCGGACTACGTAGTTCGTTTGACATTCTCCCACTCGCCCACTACAACATGGCCGGCAAAGCACATGAAATTCTTTACTGGGACCAAAATACCCGCTTCTGCGGAATGTGTGGCGCCCCAATGAAACTTCATACCGATATTTCCAAACGCTGCACTAACTGTGGCAAGGAAGTTTGGCCGGCATTGGCTACAGCCATCATCGTAGCTATAACCCGAAATAATGGTCACGAAATATTGCTTGTCCAAAGCAAGAGTTTTAAAAAGAACTACCTTGGACTCGTTGCCGGATTCGTGGAAACCGGTGAAACCCTCGAAGAATGCGTACGACGGGAAGTAATGGAAGAAACACAGCTAAGTATCAAAAACCTACACTACTTTGCCTCACAACCCTGGCCTTATCCTTGCGGACTGATGGTGGGTTTTACTGCAGAATATGCCGGAGGTTCTCTAAAAATACAAACCTCCGAACTCAACAAAGGCGGATGGTACACCCGCGATAACCTGCCTGCCATTCCTGGTAAGGTTAGCCTGGCCCGTCAGCTCATTGACTATTGGCTTGAACAAATGACCGAATAACGCATAGGCAACTACAAATAACCCTATCTCAAGATTTAAGCACTCTCGCCCAAAACATATTCTATCCAACTGGGACTATTATACCTTTAATACTCTGGGGAAGCGAAAACAACCCGTCTCTCCTACAGAATTTTACCCAAAACAAGCTCATCCCCATTACCCCGCAGGCAAAGAGCACTACAAAAGCCATGTTTTAAGTCTTTTTGAAAGAGAACGGAGCATCCGTATGTTCAAAAAATCGTATTTTTACCGCCAAAAGCTAAGTAATAAGCCTATGTATGCACCATCCAATGACTTAACAGCTACTGAGCGCAGCACATTTGTGCGCACGCTGCTCAGCCTTTACCGCAACGAACATATCCGGCCTGCTGCCCACGAAGCCCGCCGCCTGGCCGACTATTTAAACAGCGCTTTCGAAACCAATCCCTCCATGCTATACAATGAGTTTGAACTCAACCGCTTGGTTTTGGCGCTCAAGGCGATTGCACTGGCGGCCGATGAAATTGGATTGCGAGGACGCATATTTACAGCCTACTTGCTCAAACAAACAGTTAAGCAGGAAGAACAATGTGAACTGGTTGAGCGCTTTTTCGGTCAGGATATGGCCGACAGCATCCGACACTTTTTACGCGTAGAAGCGCTTGAAGACCAAACAAAAGCCATGCGCTCCGACAACTTCCGCAACCTGTTCATTGCGCAGGCTAGCGACATGCGCGTGGTACTCATGCTTATAGCCGACTGTGTAGCAACGATGCGCGAAATAAGAGATACACCCAATATTGAAGCCCAGCAACGCGTTTCGACCGAAGCTGCCTACCTTTATGCACCATTAGCACACAAACTTGGCCTTTACAAACTTAAGAGCGAACTCGAGGATTTAAGCCTTAAATACCTGGAGCACGATGCCTACTACCACATTAAAGAAGAACTTAATGCTACCAAGCGTGCCCGCGATGCCTATATCGAACGCTTTACACAACCTATCAGAAAACTACTCGATGCCGAAGGACTGCGCTACCACATGAAGGGACGCACCAAAAGCATCCACTCCATTTGGCAAAAGATGCAGAAGCAACACTGCGCCTTCAGCGGCGTGTACGACCTTTTTGCTATTCGCATCATTATAGATGCCCCTATTGAAAAAGAAAAGGCACAATGCTGGAAGGTTTTCTCCATCATTACCAACAAATACGAGAGTAACTTAAAACGTTTGCGCGACTGGCTAACCGTACCCAAGAGCAACGGCTACGAAAGTTTGCACATCACGGTCAAAGGGCCGGAGGAAAAATGGGTAGAAGTGCAAATACGCACCGAACGCATGGACGAAGTGGCTGAACACGGACTCGCAGCACACTGGCGCTATAAAGGCATCAAAAGCAGTGGCGGAACAGTAGACTCCTGGCTAGCAGACATTCGTTCTGCACTCGAAACAGGCAATGAACAACTACTTACCAACAGTTTGAGCGCCAACCTTAAGGAAACCGACATCTATGTATTCTCGCCCAAAGGCGACCTGTTCAGACTTCCACCACACTCGACAGTGCTCGACTTTGCCTATACGATTCATACCGGTATAGGAAACCATTGCGTGGGTGGACGCATCGAAGGACGTAACTACCCTATCAGGCAAGAATTAAAGGACGGTCAGGTTGTTGAAATTCTTACTTCGAACAATCAAATGCCAAAGGCTGAATGGCTCAATATTATACAATCAGCTCACGCGCGCTCAAAAATCAGGGCCTCCGTACGCGAACTGACTGCTTCGGAGAGTACTTATGGCAAAGAAGTTCTTGAACGAAAACTTAAAAACCGGAAACTCGATTGGGACGAGAGCCTCATCAATCAGCTCATCAAGAAAATGGGCTACAAAGAAAGTTTCGATTTTTTTAAAGACCTTGGTAACGACAAACTCGACATTAACCGCACGCTCGAAACCTACATCGAACTTATCAAACGCGAACAGGGACAAGCTGAAAGAGCAACAGTGCGTTCGGCAGAGGAGTTTAACTTTGAAAGCGAAATTGGGGCAAAGGCAAAAGGCGAAAACGACGAACTGGTAATAGGTTCAAACCTAAAAGGCATTGACTATCAACTTTCGCGTTGCTGCAATCCTGTTTACGGCGACAACATTTTTGGCTTTGTTACTGTTAATGGCGGTATCAAAATACACCGATGCACATGCCCAAATGCTACTGCACTCAGCGAACGGTTTCCATACCGCATACTCAAAGCACGATGGGCTGGAAAGGGACAAGGACTTTACCCCATCACCCTGCACGTGGTAGGACAAGACAACCTGGGTATCGTTAACAACATTACTTCAATCATTGCCAAGGAACAAAACATCACCTTGCGGAGCATTAACATCGATTCTATTGATGGCTTGTTTACAGGCATACTTACTGTGCTTGTTGACGACACCCTGCGCCTGACCGGACTGATTAAGAAACTCAGCACCATCAAAGGAGTCAAAGCAATCAGCCGCTCCTAAACTAAAGGACTATATCTATAGAGAGTCACCTCTCTACTGTAACCATTCTACATTTCATCTTATGAAACAAAACGCCCACTTACCAAGCATTTTGCCGCTAATTGCCGCATGCCTGCTAACGTGGGCGTTTGTTTTTTCGCCTTACTCATTAAGGGCTGAAATCTTTGCACCAACAATTATCAGCCCAACCAATACTAACAAAACAACCCCAACTACAGCCAAACGCGAAAAATACAAACACATGAGGCCAGAGGTTTCAGCCCTCACCCGCACCACCAATGAACTGATGCAAAAGGTGTTTACTTATGTTGATCGCAATGGTTTTGACAGCATCCAATACTCAAGCGAGGTGTACCTGCGCCACCTGATGCATACCAAGCGGCGTGGCCCAATTGTACGCTATATACCCGGTATGCTCCGCCTTGAACAAGGCATCAACAACTACCTCTCCGAGGCACACCTACGTTTTCAGTACCGCCCACCCGGACAGATAGATTGTAAAATAGTTGCTTACCATTCAACCTCGCCCTACCAGCAACCACAGCGCTTCAATGCTATCGGACGTTTTAACTTCCATATTTACGACTCTAAACTCTTTATCGACTGCATTCTCAATCCGCTAAACGCACGCAATCGCCACTTTTACCGTTACACCTACCTATTTACACGCAGCGGCAACGACACGATTCCATCTACATCGTGTATACGTATACAGCCCCGCTTTAACAACGACCAACTTGTAAGCGGACAAATCGACATCAATCCAGAAACGGGGGCTGTACTGAGTTTCAACTTCGACTTTCACTACCAAATGCAGCAGTTTAACATCAAAGCCTACATGGCCCGTGAAGGATATGCCAGCCTGCTACCCTACCAAATACATCTTATATCAACGTTCATATTATTGGGCAATTACGTGTACGAAGTAACAGACATCAGCACAACGCACCACTTCAGCCGTCCGCTTCACACTGCGAATAATCAACATTCGCGCTACGACCTTACTCGCGAATGTCTACTCCGCATCGATACAACACGGCTTAAGAGTAACTTGGCCTACTTCGATTCCATTCGCCCTTATCCACTCGATGCACTCAGCAAGCGAATACTACATAAAGCCAAGCTGCAACAAACTGAATCTGCCAACAAACAAACTTCTGCCTTTAAACTCGCAGACGACTTCATGGAGTCGAGCTGGCAAACAGCACTCGAAAGTACGCCAATACCCCGTGGCGAAAAAGCACCGGCCATCCGCACCACTCCTTTCAGCGAAGAGGAAGAAAAGGACAAGCCTTTTATTAGCGAGCGCACTCAAAACATGCTGCTCTCATCACACCAATTTAATATAGGAAACCACTCGCGACTTAAGTTGCCAGCCATACTTACTCCCTCAATGGTAGGATGGAGCGGCAACAAGGGCTTTTCGCTCAAAACACGTCTCTACTGGGAATTCTACAGCAATCCGTCCAACACCCTGCCAACGCTAACCATTGCACCAGCCATCGGCTACAGTTTCAAGCAGAAACAGGTGTACTGGGAATTTCCTTTTTTACTACGTTTTATGCCTCAATGCAACGGCACATTTACGTTGAACGCCGGCGGAGGTGATCACATGTACAACAGCCGTCAAGCCGACGAACTGCGAAAAAAACTTGAAGGAGTCGAAAAATACGACTCACTGCTACACATAATTGACCACTACGGTTTTCACGACTACCGCGACACACGAATACAAACCGACGTAGGTTTTTCGCCGACTCCGGGGCTTCGTCTGACATTAGGATTACGCTATCACCGGCGAGGATTGATTACTTGGAACGAACTGGCACAAGCAGCAGGTATGAAACGACATTTTAGCAGTATTGGGCCACGTATACAAATGGAATGGACACCTGCACAATACTACTACCGCGAAGGCAAAAGGCGCATTCCGCTCTACTCACCAAGCCCAACCTTTCTATTCAGCTACGAAAGAGGATATGCAATGGGGCGCGGGCAAACACATTACGAACGGTTTGAAGCTGACATACGCTATCGCATGCCACTCTACGCCATGCGCACACTTTACTTCAGAGCAGGAGGCGGACTCTACTCGCAACGCGGAATGGACTGCTTCCTTGACTACGATTACTTTAAGTTCAGCTATATGCCCGAAGAGTGGAACGATGACATGACAGGCGAATTTCAGCTACTCAGTTCGCGCTGGTACAACGAGTCGCGCTACTACCTTCGCTTTACTGGCAGCTACGAAAGCCCGATGCTGCTCTTTTCACGCATACCCTACATGTCGAAGGTTGTACAAAAGGAACGAGCCTACCTTAATCTGCTCAGCGTTAAAGCACTGGGATTCTATTCTGAAGTTGGGTATGCCATCAGTACACACCTACTCGACTTTGGTACCTTTATAGGCATTGCTCCCGACCGTAGCATGGACTTTGGCTGTAAAGTAGTACTACGCTTTTTTGAAAACTAAACATGCAGTCAAACCGCTACACGCCCACCTATTGAGCGGTTTACAACTCACTGAAGTGTATCCATCCCATCTACCCCATATTTCATTAAATCTTCATTGTTCAGAACTTT
>CALCVT010000084.1 GCA_937906495.1 uncultured Prevotella sp. | reverse complement strand
AGCTAAAGCCTTTTTTATATCTAGGAATATGGGGTAGATGGGATGAATACAATAATTCAGATATCCATCCAAACAAAGTGGTGTGGTATGCCACAGCCTTTATACTGGTGGTAGCGATGGGGAGTTTTTTATTTCGAGTGGACGACACCCATTTAATTTCCTTACTGTTTCTTGTAGGTGGGCTGATGACACTCCGTGTTTTACCTTTCGGTCGATGGAGTATTTTGGACGTTTGTGTTGGCATAATTACACTATACAACTTGGTGTCCTGCTTTTATGCAGATTGTCCCTTATCTGCCATACGTGTTTCGCTTTACTCCCTATATGCACTGGTGGCATATCTTGCGTTCCGCCAGATTCTGTCGTGGCAATCTGCGGAATGTGTTGTCCGTTCTGGCGGTGACGTGCTGACAGGAATTGCTGTAATACTAGCCATACTGTCCTTCTTTGTGTTTCGGAGTTCTGTGCTGAGAGTTGGTTTTGAAGATACCTATCATTTCCGCTTTCTATTTCGACCGCTGGGATATATTACCAATGTATGGTCGGAAATACTCTTGCTTATTTTGGGGTGGGTGTGTCTTTCGCTTCGGCGTTATGCAATGGTTTTAGTAACTCTCACGTTTACAGCTATTTTTCTGTCCTTTTCCCGTGGGGCCTACATCGCTTCGGGCATTTTTCTTATTGGTAGTATGGCTGTAATGCGTAAAGCGGACAAATTTCGTGTTCTCTTTGCGGCGTTGATTGCATTGGTTCTGGTTACGGTGTGTTGTCCGAAAGAGTTTCGGACAACTTTGACAATGAACAGTACCCTTTCGCAGTAACATAGCACAGAAAGCCGGGTGCAAGGTACGGAAGCAGCCTGGACAGTGTTCAAAGAACAGCAGCTGGATGGGTACGGCAATGGTAACTATATGTATGCACTTGATACCGCGACAGGGCAGGACAGCACGAAACCATTCACTTCGATGGCACCGAACACGTTGGCACGGCTGCTGGTAGAAAAGGGAATAGCTGGAATGTCTCTTTATGCCATACTTTTCCTTGCCGTAGTCCGTGTCGTATGGCAACGGCGCAAGCGGCGGGAAAGCCGTATCATCGGTTGTACGCTGCTTGCCTTGTTAACTAAGGATATGAGCCAGTCTGCATGGGAGGAAATACCTTTCCTCATGCTGATGACATATCTGCTTCTCGCTTATCTGCAAAGGGAAGAGGAAGAAGAACTGAAACGAATCCCGTTTTCGGCAAGTAACTATGTGGTAGCAGGACTTGCGCTGACTGCTGTGCTGGGGTGGAATGTTCCGGCTGTGTTACAGGTAGTTGAACCTACAGAAACTTATTTGGAACGGAAGGATTACCGAAAGGCTTGGATGCGGCATCCCAAAGATGTGCAGCTTTATTACTTGTACGCATCCCGAATACTTTTGAAAGAGAATCCGATAGAGGCGGATAGTGTATTGCGGAAACTGGCGACAGACTTTCCCCGAAATAGCTTGTATCTTCGTGCTTATGCCGGAAGGTGCTATGCCAACGGCAACAAGGAAACCGCCTGCCGGATGATGGCGGAAGCCATTCGCTATACTCCTCGTTTGCTGGACGACGAGTGGATGCACTGCTGGAAGCAAACTGACAGTATTTTCCATGCGAATGTAGTGCAGAAGGCATTGGAGGATAAGCCCCTCGATGGTGCTTCGGCTTTAGACTATGCACGCTATGGGTATGTGGCTCATTGGGCAGGAGATACGCTCACGGCAAATACTTACTTGAGAGAGGCGGTGAGGATATTACCGAATCTTACGACCCCATATCTGCTGTTGGGAGAATATGAAAAATACAAGTTACTGATGTATGGCGCTTTCTATGCTGACTTGAAGCAAGCACCGCTTCCAGAACATCTTCCGGTAAATGAAGACTTTTTACTGGAAAAACAGGTTGACGTAAAGGTCAGAAACTGGTATAGGCTATGGTAAAACGCCCTAATAAAATGATAGATTGTTACGAATAAATAGAGAAAAGGTTTCGTATTTTGAAATAACGGCATATCTTCACGGCATTACAAACATAAATATTCTGACATAAAAAAGCTAAGTATTGCCTTACTCATGCTGCTGGGGGTAGTCATGGGTTTTGCGCAGTATCCGCGGACTACTTTCCAAGTGCCGGAGTGTATATTCAAGATGGCCGGGTCAAGATAGCCGGAAAATAGGACGGAGGATGCCTGTTCCCTTTATAAGGATTTGTTTAAACACGTCAGCAATGTAGGTCAGTAATCGTATCTGACGAATGGAATTGCAGCTATGCGAAAAGTAATACGTGAAACACCCCGGTCGGTTATGCTTTGTGCAGCATCGGCCGGGGTGCTGGATGATAACGGGTGGATGTTCCGTTTATAAGGCTGTATGAGAGCGGTTTGTGGCTTTATTTTCCCGATATCTTCCCCAGTGTTAAGGCGTTGGATAAGTTGCCGCGAGAGTAGTTGCAATGTTTATGCTGGTTTTGAAATTCTATACCCTCTTGATTTTTCAATGGTTCTTTGGATGCTCCAACGACTTTTTTACATCCGACTTTCAGTCTGTCAGAAACGTGTGTATGCGTTTAAACACCTGAAACGTTCATCAAAACTTTTGATGGCAAGGCAACTGCTTTCAAGCAACAAGGGCCGGACTGCGTTGGCAAGCCGGCCCTTGTTGGGGGAGAAAATGGTTGTTTGTAATAAACTTCGGTGGTATGCGGTACGTACAGCCTCATCAGGATATGGTGTCCGCTGTCAATTGCTGGTCAGTGAGCGGGGTGAGGCATGGCTGTAGTCCGCATTAAAGCGTTTAGCGGATGGCCGAAAGCATGTTGGCCAGGCCGTCGGCCGCCTGTTGCAGCGGTTTAGCCACCATACCCTTCATAAACATATTGACCTCGGCACCAACCGTAACCCGCATTTTACATTTACAAGTTTCGTAGGGCAGGAGTTGAATCCATACATAGAGTTGAACGGGTGCGCCCTCGGAGGCTAATTTAATGCACTTGGGTTCGTCGCGTTCAACAATGCGTAAGGTAATATTGCCTAATGGCGAACTGATCTGCATGGAGTCGGAATCGAAGGTCATGCCCTCGGCATATTTTTGCAGTTCAGCCATTTTGTCAGCCGGAACTTGTTCCGCCAGTTTGCTTTGCACCTCGGGTGAGTTGAGGCGTTCTTTAAGCACACTCAGGTTATTCAAATCGGCTAAACGGTTATATACAGTTGTTTGTTCCAGTGGAATGTATTTAATTTCGCTTTCGTATTTAGCTAACGACATAGCAGGATGGGGTTAGTTGGGGATTATACTATTAATTTGTTTGAAAGAGGAGTCTTTCTTATTGCAAAGATAGTGAAAGGTGAGCGAAGTAGCAAATCCGAAAGCTTGCTTTCAAGGATTTGCTACTTCCGAACCGCCTCCTATCTTATTTAAAGATAGTGAAAGAGATAAAAGGTAAAAAAAGTCGCAGACGGGATAATCTGTGTTAATCAGATTCTATAATTGTGTCACTTCTTCTTCAGACAATCCAGTTGCTGCACAAATCAGTTCAATAGCAGTTCCTGATGATTTTAAGATACGTGCAACCGCTTTCGCTTTTTGTTTTTCTCCTTCTTCGCGTCCTTGGGCCAAACCTTCAGCAATGCCTTCTTCGCGTCCCTCAGCGCGTCCTTGGGCTATACCTTCAGCCATACCTTCTGCGCGTCCTTCTGCAATGCCTTCTGCACGTCCCTCTGCACGTCCTTCTGCACGTTCAGTAAAGATATTGTCTCTCAGGATAACGATGTTGTCCAAATGGCGGTAGT
>CALCVT010000083.1 GCA_937906495.1 uncultured Prevotella sp. | reverse complement strand
GCACCTGCTTTGGGAGCAGGGGGTCGTGGGTTCGAATCCCGTCGCCCCGACAATATTAAAACCCTTGATTATCAGGGGTTTTATTGTCGGTACAGAACAAAAACACTTCGCACTCGGAGGCGTTTCTGATTAAAAAAAACTGCATTTTTGCTCATTTCGGCTTTTTTATGTGTGCCGTGTGTGCAAATTGTGCGCAAAACAGAAACGCATGATTACCACTCAATTGATTTTAGATTTACGCCGTGAAACGGCAAATGGTTATCCCGTAAAGTTACAGCTTTATCGGGATCGTAAACGTGTACAGATAGCTTTGGGCATCTATCTTCCCGGAATTGATTGCTGGGATAGTCGGACAGGCAATGCCGTTGGTAAGGCTTACCGCGGCATAGCGGCTCAATTATCGCACAGCAAGCAACTTGTAGATGCTGCTCTACGCGCCAAAGAATCAGAGGGGCCCGTCAGTCTTTCCGAAGGCAGAGACATTGCTTTGCTTGCTTTAGATCCAACCGCAGAAAAGACTAAAAGAGAGCACAATCTTTTTGCCCATCGCTTCAAGGCCTATGCCGAGACACGGAAAGCACCCGGAACATGCGAACTGTATAATCTCACTTACAGACACATGACGGCCTATGATTACAAATTGAAGCTCCGGACATTTGAGGACATCGGTCGGGATTGGCTTACCGGGTTTGAGCGTCACTTGGCCCAAACGTCCGCCTCCCAAAATGCACGTAACATCCATTTGCGTAATATTCGTGCGGTGTTTAACGCTGCTATCGATGATGAAATAACAACGTTCTATCCCTTTCGCCGTTTCAAGATACGTCCTGTGGCCACTATTAAGCGCTCACTGAGTGTTGATCAGCTTCGGGCACTTTTCGAATATCAGGTAGAGGATAATGTGGTGAAATATGTTGATATGTTTAAACTGATATTCTGTTTGATAGGGATTAACGTGATAGACTTGTGCCGCCTGCGCGAAGTGCGCGAAGGGCGTATAGAGTTTTATCGCAGCAAAACAAACAGGCTTTACTCTATTAAGGTGGAACCCGAGGCGCAGGCTCTCATAGATAAGTACAGAGGTAAGGGACAATTGCTGTACATGCTCGACCGCTATGCCAGCCACAAGGACTACATGCGGCGCTTAAACGAAAACCTACGTCGTGTGGGCAAGGTAACACGCTCTGGGCTTGGCGGAAAGAAACACTACGAGCCATTATTTCCGGATATCACATCCTACTGGGCACGTCACTCATGGGCTACGATTGCCGCTTCGCTGGATATACCCAAGGAGACCATAGCAGCAGCTCTCGGGCACGGGGGCAACTCGGTGACGGATATATACATTGACTTCGATAGGCGAAAGGTTGACGAAGCAAATCGCAGAGTACTGGACTGGGTATTCAAGAGCCGATAAAGAAGCCCCGTACCTTATTATCGGCACGGTGCTGTATGGATTTTTAAAATGTGAGTATATTGTAACTAATACCAACTCCTATATAAGGCTGTAACCCCTTCGGAGTAATACCTACACCGCCATGCACGCCAACACCCCATCTGCGTGGCTTGGGGCGTATCGTTGTCGTGATGATTTCGCGCTTCGGATACACATAAATGCTGTCAAGGCTCGGACTGTAACCGCTTACCCATGCCGTGTAGGTGCTATCAGTGTAGCGCATCTGCGTGATGGGTATAGGCGCAGAAATATATATAGTATCATTAGCATCCTTTACTCGAATGGTGTCAATCCTCACAACAGCAGATTCAACCGATATGGGTTTTGCAATGTGCAGCGTATCATGTATGACTATGGTATCTATTTTGGCTGATGGCGCATTCCGTTCGCAGACATGCTGGTTTGATTTACAGAAATCGAAAACTAACAGAACTATTAAGCACAAAAGCGTAAGAAAAAAACATCTCATAAGTAACGAAATAGTTACATATTAAATTTGGCTATTTGTATCGTTTTTGCTACCTTTGCAGTGTTGAAATAATAAACGATAGCCTATGAAGCAAAGCGAATTGATTAAACTCATGAAAGCAGCGGGCTGCACAATCGTCAAGCATGGTGCTCGACACGATATGTGGTATAGCCCAATTACAGGATGTAAAACATTTATCCCGCGTCATCCGTCTCAAGAAATTGCAAAAGGGACAGAAATGCAGATAAGGAAAGCACTTGGAATTTAAAAACTTAGTGGTGGGGTTACCCCCACTGCTAAATCAATATAACCAATCAATGAAGAAAATTACAGCAATTGTCGAAAAATCGACAGATGGGCAGTACTCATGCTATGCCCCCGAAAAGGTAGGAGGCTTTGTCTTTATAGGTTATGGCAGTACAGCGAAAGAAGCTATCGAAGATTTGAAAGTTTCCGTAACAGAAGCTCGGGAGGTAGCTGGGGGGGCAATCCCCAATTTTGAATTTGTGTATAAATACGATATACAATCGTTTTTCAATCGCTTCGATATTCTCAACATCACTAAGGTAGGTGAGTTGGCCGGAATTAACCCAACCTTATTGCGGCGCTATGCGTGTGGATCTGCAAAAGCAGGGCAAAAGCAGTACGATAAATTGAAGAAGGCCATAGAATATAGTATAGACGAATTGAAGAAAGCAACATTCTGAGTTTTGCTTCTTGTGCCGTTTTTATTTCAACAATATCTCCCCGTGTCTATTACCGGCACGGGGAGTGCTTTTTATAAGTATAGGCACTATCTATTCAAGCCCTTACATAAATTTATAATCCCATCCACATGCACATCCGTGATGGCTTGCTTGCCCTCATCCGATTCAAGAAAAGCCACGTCCGTGCGGTTGTCCTGAAACAGGTTCTCAGTAAGCACCGCTGCGCAGGCCGTCTTACGCAAGATGTAATAGTTAGCGGTGAGATAACCGCACGTCGGTATCCATCGGTTGCCTCGAAGATGGTGGCGTTGGGCCTCGTCGTTCAGGCATTTCGCCAGCTGCTTGCTTCGTACTCCCGCCTTGGTATAGACATAAGCCGACCAGCCTCGTGCGTCGTGCCATTGCCCATCTGCGTCGGCTGCGTTGTTGTGGATGCTCACCAGAAGCACGTTTCCGGCCCCATACTGTTTGCATTTGTCGTTCACTCGTTTGCAGCGTTCTGCAAGCGATACGTCCGTGTCTTCGGTTACCAGACGTTCGGCATCGTAACCAAGCCGTTTAAGATTGTTCACTACGCGCTCGGCTATCTCGCGTGTATAAGCCCACTCGCGGAACTTGCCGTCGGGCGAACACTTGCCGGGGGGATTCGAGCCATGTCCATTATCTATCAGTATCATCATAATCATCTTGTTTAAGCAGTTAATACTCCGAGGGAGGAATGCGGTCGGGACATCCGTGCTTGTTGCATTTGCGGAATTCGAGAGCCTGATTCTGTACGGCTAATTCGCTGTTGTGCTCGCTCAATTCTCGGATGGTGTCCCTGTATTTGGATATCTCAGCATATAACTGGTCTATCTTTTCATCCAGTTCTGCTACGCGTTTCTCCTTCTTCTCGTACAGTTCCTTCCATTCGTTGGCATAGGTGCTGATATTGTCAGCTTCAGCTTTGTCGGCTTCGGCTTCGGCCTGTTTAGTCTTGCTTCGAAGCAGCAGCAAGGGCAGCACTACAAGTGTAATGAGCGAACCTAATAACTGTATAATCGTGCTTAGCTGTTCCATAGCAGCGTCCCTCCAATTAAATGCCCCATAGCCACGCCCGCCATTGTCAGACCAAAGTCCACCCAGTCCCAGGTGCCCCCGTGTAGTTTGTCTTTAAGTTCCAAAGCCGCCGCAACGCCCACACCTGCATAGAGGGCACAATACCAGGTATTAGCCCCCAAGCCAACGAGGATGCCCCCGGCAAGGTGCTTCCACCGGTTGCTCGTTTTGAGCCAATCAAAAAGATGTTTCATGGGTTAGGGTGTTTCATCAGACAGACTTCGTAATAGATTTCCAACTCTCAGTGTACCGGGTATCCGCACTTCGCCGTCGTGATCGATAATTATCTTGCCGCCGCATAACTCCACATCGCCCGTAAGCAGGTTGATGCGGAAGGGGCGAAGGCTGTTGAAGTCATTTGCGTTTTTATTGCTTAACAAGATGTAGAAGTTCGATCCGTCATTTCTGAAAAACACGCTGTAGCCGTTGTACGTGTGCTGAATACTCGTGAAGTACGTGTATTTCTGTGCGCCCGTGATAGGTCGGCTGCCGTCGGTTTTCGCGTAGGGCGTAAGGTCTGGCTGCGTGGTAGTGGCCCGGTAGCCCATTTCCACGCCGTTGAGCACAATGCTCCCATCGGTGCAAAAATACACCATCGAGGGGTTGGCCGTGCTGCTCATCGCGCTGCTCTTGGTAGTACCCACGTCGAAGCGGATGGGTTGACCTTCTAACCGGTTCCAAGGTTTCAACATAGCTTTTGTGTATAAGGGTTATTAGGGGAAATACCCGGGTAGGACAACAAGCCCCGCCCGGGTATTGCAAATTGCAGGGATTATGCCAGCTTGAGTTGTGCTTCGAGTGCAGCCACACGAGCGGCTAATGCGTTGTAGGTACCAAGCGATACGTACTTTGCAATTTCCTGAGTGAATAATTTCTGTGATATGGGTCGGGTATCGTCTTGTCCGGTTGCTCCTACCGTGATGGGCTTTCCAAGCATCAGTGCTAGTGGCACCGGCCGATTTGTGACAATGTCATAAATTTCATGATTGTACACGTACAATTTCTTAACATGCGGAGCTGTAGGGGAGGTCTGGTAGAGCGTGTCGTTCCTGCCGTCCGACGACGTCCAGGCATTGTAAAAAGAGCCGGACTTGTCCTTCGCTGCGAATTGTTTTTTTTGGGCTACATACACAATAGCCACCGGGTCGGTAATTCCCATGGCTTGAATTGATACCGCGCCAGTTTCAAAGCCGTCGAAGGGGACCGTTATGAACGTCTGCACAGCAGCAATATATGAGGCGTTGTCTGACATTTCTGACTCCAGACGAGATATACTGCTTGTGTGTGTCTTGATGGTCCCTTCCGCCGTACCGACACGGGCGGTCAGCGACGTGATGTTGCTTTCGGCTGTGCCGACACGGGTGGTCAGCGATGTAATATTGTTTTTGTTGGTGGTGATGGTCCCTTCCGCCGTACCGACACGGGTGGTCAGCCCGTTGATTGAGTTGTCCTGCTGTGTGTTCTTTTGCTCCACCTTGGTCACACGATTGGTCAATGCAGTAAGGTCTCCGCTTGATGCTGAGCCGGCCAGCTTGGTAGCTTCGGCATCCGTAAGGCCCACACGTTCGCCGTTAATGTACAACTCTTTCGTTGTACAGAGGTTTAAGTTGGCAATCTGGTTGGCGATTTTGTCGGTGATTGCCTGGTCTTTGGTCTTGCCGGCGCGGAAGGCTATCTTCGTTCCGGCGGGAATGGTAAGGTTTGCCATAGATCTTAGTTTTTGAAGTTGGTAATGGGAGTTGATTAAGTGAGCAAGTGGAGGTCTTCAAGTGTATCCAGTCGTCGCAGTATGTCTCGTGTCAGTCTGATTTTCTCATCCTCCAAACACCGCCACGGGGTCCACTGTTTTTTGACATAATATCCGCCCAGGTCGAACCTGTAAGGATAGGTGATGCCTAAATAGTCGGCCAACCACTGCTGCGCTTCGGCTTCGTTTCTGACGTTGATCGGAAGGCCCAGACAATTGGTTAACAGGGGACCCATTTTCCAACCTATGGAGCGCTCCAGCACCAGCACGCGGTTGTGGTCGTGCGACAGGCTGTCCGACAGGCTGGCCTTGTCGCCCCTGGGCGGCACAAGGTGGGTGGTTAGCGACTGCGTCAGCACGTGTCGCATGGAGTCCGAAAACTGATGCAGAATACCCACCACCAGCGAGCGGTCGTCGTCAGATATGACAACGGCCATCGCGCTCTCCGTACGTATGGCGGCATTTGCTATATCTTCTGCCGAAGCACCGAAACTGTCCAGTTGCGAGAGCCGAAGCACTGGCAGCGAGGCCTTCATTTCGGGGGTGATAATGATGCCGCCTCCGAGTCCGGTGGAGGTAGTCCCGCTACCCGACGGGCGTCCTTCGTGCTCAGGGCTGGCCTTGCGCGGTCGGGCATCGCGTAACATTTCGGATGCGTAGTATATTTTTTTGCTCATGGTGTTGTACTTGAGGATTTAAATTCGTCGGCCACAAATTCCACATAGACCGCCTCGGAGCAGTCAGTTATGGCGTCCTGCCGTTCTCCGCGTAACATAAAAACTTTATCCGGCTGGTTAGCTTCGGTAAAGCGACACAGGCCTTCGGGTGTAATACTGCTTTCTCCGGTGAGCATCACGCGGCGTACCGCGTATTGGCTGCAGAGGGTACCGATAAGCAGATTCTCCGGGTGGTCGGTCACGTCGGCCCTTGTCAGTCGTTGCAACTGCCGTAACTGGCCGCCTGCGTTAGTTAGGAGCACACCTCGGGCTGCGGGGCTTATCTCGGTGTGTGTGCCTACGATGGTGTCAATAGACAGCTCCTCTTGTGCGTCGGGATTGACGTGCCCGGTGTATTCCACATCGTCCAAGTCCGCCCGCTTGTTGCGGCTTTTCCCTGATAGTATTTCCACAACCGGTGCCTTATAAGCCAGCCAGCGGAGTCTCTCGTAGTAACCCTGCCGAATCCACACACCCGGATTCAGATGGTAGGGTGTGGGGCAGTCGTCCTTATCAAGCCCTAAGTTAGCAAATTCTTCGAAGTCGTAGCAGTATATTCCGTTGTACACCTCTATACGGAGATATCCTTCACACGGCGGGTAGCTGATAGTCTCGCCGTCTTGCACCGTACCGGGCACCTTCATGTCGGATACTAAGTTAAACTCACCATTGCGGAGCCACACGTTTTTCTTCCACCCCAAAATACCGGTGTCTGTTTTCCGGTCGCCATCCGTCACACGATATTCCAGCCAGGTGCATTTATCGTAACTTGGTGCACCCGGGAGCCAACGCCCGCCCCCGTAAAACAGGTTGTCGATGACATTCTGCTGCCCATATCCCCAGTTCTCGTGGTGGTACAAAGGCTTTCCGGCTGCATCATACAGACCGATTCCCACACGTATATAGGTGGTTCCCGTACGAACTTTAACGCCATTGTAGAGTTCCGACTCGTTGTCAGCCCGGACAAACTGCGTACCCGACAGCTTATTATAATAGGCTGCCCATGGTAATTCAGCGGGGACTGCATCTACATAGGGATTGTATCTCGGGTCTGCCAATATCTCCATAGTCAGCCGGAGCGCAAAATCGCTTGAGTCCCAATCACCCACCGGGGGAATGTAAATTCCTTCAGTTTCGAAGAGCGTGATGTTTGCCGGCTGCTCATCGGTAGCCAGTGGTGGGTGTATCACACCATTCAGTCCTGTAATGGTGGCAGATGGTCGGTCTCCGGGGAATATGTTGGTGGTGTGGTCATTGTTCGCTATCAGTCGCCACAGGATACAATCTGTTTCGGGGGCGTTGTTCAGATAGGGCAAGATGCGGGCATACTTTGCACCCGGGTGCAGTTTCTGAACACCCTTACCTTTCTGTGACAAATACACGCGGAAGTCTCCCTGCGTATAGATGTCGGGTTGCCACTTCCGGTTCTTCTGCCCGTTTTTCAGTTCTTCGGTCATCACCAGCGACTGTGCGAAAGCGTAAAACGTAGTTCCATCGGGGCAGTCTGCGGGGCTGTTCTCGGCCCCGGTATAGTCGCCTTCGAAGGTGACCTCGTTGGAGAGTGCGTCAGACTTGGCATAGGCCGAAAAGTTGATGCGGATGTTGTTTAGGGTTCTGTCGACGCTGAGCGTCTGACTATCCCCGGCCCACTGGATGATACGTCGGTCTCCGTACAGGTATAATGAGTTGAGGTCATATACGTAGATCGTGCCCGCCCGCTGCACCAGTCGCAGGGCTAAGGGTTGCAGAATGCCTTCGAGAGCCTCGCGCAGACTCATGGCTTCTCCGTCCTCATTGTAGAAATTCTCCGACGAGATGTACAGATTGTCAAGGGTGACCCCCGTTTTGCCGTCTTCCAAGTAAAGCAGGTAACCTTCCGAGAGCCCGGTGGTCTGGATACGGGCGCGGCTGATGCATTCGTCCACAATCGATTGCAGACTGACCACGCCGCGGCGGTTATATTTGAGTCGATCTAATATTCCGAAGTCTGTAAAGGTTAGTGATACGGGGTACAAACGGGCCCTCTCGTAGGGTTCCTCGTAGAACTCTGTGTCAAGTAACCCTGACCAATACAGCTTCTTGTTGCGGTACACGCGCAACTGCACGGCCTGACTGCCTGCGGCATGCAGGTCAAAATAGGTGCGATCGCCCGGGCTTTCCAGTCGGAGCGTGACTGACGACCCGCATACCGGTTCTTCCTTTTCTGTCTCAGGCCATTCTATCAGCAGGGGTTCTTCGGCCTCAAAGGTCAGCTCGCCACTCGGAAAGGGTAGGGGCGAGTCTTGCCATATCTCGCACAGCCACACGATGCCCGCACGGCTGAGAAAGGATCCTTGGTAACGCTTGTACAGCATAGTGAGAAAGGTGTTATTAAATTCTACTTAATCGGCGGCCACCTTGCTTGAGTATGCCGCGAAGTGACTGCTCGCGAATGCGGAACTCTACGCGCCCGGGTCCTCCGCTGTTGCCGTCGGCCAACAGGTGACGCAGTTTGTCGAGAGGGGCAATGACTTCGGGGTTGTTGCGTGCGCCGCCGTACTCGCCCACCATGGCCAGCGTGGGACCGCTCACGATACCGCCATTGGCAAAGGGCATAGCCCCGATAGATTCAATCAGCGCGACGGCCGAAGCGGCGAAGCCTGAACCGATGCCGAAGCCCGCGAAGGGGATGTAGGCGTGCGCGGCTAAATACATAGCCGAGGCTAACTGCACGTAGCTCTGCGTGGCGGCCTTGTTGGCGGCGACGAGTGCGGTGGTGGTGGCGATGGCTGCGCCTTGTGAGGCCGACAGTGAGGTAGTAGCAGTTGCTGCAGCAGCGGCCGAAGCCGTCTTAGCGGCCTCTGCTCCCTTGATGGCTAAAGCACCGGCTATCCCCTTTCCCGCTTCGCCCATCTTGCCTAAAGCGCCGAACAGCTGTGAGGCTTTTTGGGCATTGTCAAAAATTGACAACAAGCCGTCCACGGCTGAGGCGAAGGCGGCAAACCCCTTTTGGTTGCCTTTAAATGCACTGGTCAGTTGGTCGATGCCGCCTGCAAAGCCCTTGACGGTACTCCAGCCTTCGCGCAGGTTGTCATAGGTGCTCTGACTTTCGCGTCCGGCATTGCGCAGGGCCTCTGCCTGTTTCTCCCAGGCTTGGGTCATGCGGTTAATGTTGGCCGCTTCCTCCGTGGTCCTGGCGGCATCGAGCTGCTCGTTTAGGGCACGGATGTTTTCCTCGATTTCAGCAAGTGACGTGGCGTTCTCACGGTAGACGGCCCCTGCCTTTTCTTCGGCCTTTGTTACCTCTTCGGTCTTCTTCTCCAGCGTTCCGAGAATCTCGGCCTCCTTCTGCCGCTCTTTAGCTATCAGGGCCTTGAGGGTGTTGTTGTATTCGGGGGTGTCTAATCGGCCGTTCTCTTCGAGTTTCTTCTCTAAGGCTTGGATGTTCTCGCGGATGCCTTTCAAGTCGAGGCGGGTGGGGATATAGACGGGCTTTGCCTTGTCTACCGCTTTCTGCACTTCCTTGGTGGGGGTGACTGCTTTGGGCTTCGGCTTGGGCTTTTTCAGTCCGGCGGCTAAATCCTCGGCGTTTTTAACCATATTCTCCGTGACCTTATTAAGCTTCGAGTTTAACTCGGTCATTTCGCCCTCAATTCGTTTGCCCTCTTCTACGGCTTCCCGGTATTCATGGTAATCGTACGCAGTGTAATATCGGCCGGTGCCGATACTAACCGGGCCTGTAATACTCTGTCCTTCAATCCTAATTTCCTTTCTGTATGACCCGCCCTTTCCTGCCTTCTCAAGAGCCTTTTTCTGCTCCTCGTTAGCCTCTTGCTCCAACTCCAGGGCCACAATCTTACTGGAAAGTTGCTTGGCCTGCGCTTCTAATCCCAGCTGACGTGCGTAGGCTTTCGACTTTTTGATAAGAATATCGTACCATTCCGAAGCCTTTTGGTGCTGCCCGAAAGCCTCACCATATTTGTCATTGAGTTTGGCAACAGTTTCGCTGGTGTCCTCGTGCGCATCCATCAGGCGGCGCAGTTCGGCTGCTTCAAGTCGCATCTCGCCTTCTACACGCGACACGGTTTCGCGGTAGGCTTGGGTCGCTTCGTCCAACTTTTCGACCGATTCGGCGGCTTTGTCTGCCTGACCTGCCAGCTTTTCAATGGCAAAGGCTAAGGCGGCGACAGCAGCCCCCACACCGGTGGAAATCATCAAGCCACGTATGGCTACCTTGGCGGCGGTGGCCGATACGGCGGTACCGCGTAACTTGGCCGACAGCACCTGCATGGTTGCATGCAACGTGACAAGTACGGGCTTAATGGCCTTCGACGCGGCCGCATGCAGGTTGGTGGCTATGGTGCATAAGGTGGTGCTGTTCCTGACAGCCTGATACGATTTAGCCAATACACCAAGACTGACAACTAACTGGCTTACCGGTTCAACGGCTGCGGCCATGCTTTGCATGCCTGATAAAAATCCGGTCACCGGGTCGATGGTATTCTGTATGGCATTGGAGATGGTGGTCGCCCAGTTGCTCCCCGTGTTTGCCATCTGGTTAAACGCGGCATCCATCGTCCCCGCCGAGTCGGCCATGCTGCGGATGTTTGTGTCGAAGGTGTCCGACAGATTACCGACCAATGGACCGATGGCGCGCAAGGCCTCGGCCGATCCGAACAAACGGCCGTAGATTTCCTGCTCTAACGTGCCGGAGGAAGCGGCGTAAGCCGATACGCTTCGTGAGAGGCTTGCCAGGAAGTTCTGCAATCCGCCTGAGGCTTTAATGGCCGCGGCATCGAACTGAATGCCCATTTCTGCGGCCATGTTTGCTGCCTCAGAGGAGGGCTTGACTAAGGCAGTAAAGATAGCGCCCATCTGTGTGGCAACCTCGTTGGTATTACCGCTCACACCGGTAAGGGTGGCGAAGGTTGCCAGAAGTTCTTCAATTTCTACACCGAGCGTCGCGGCATTACCTGTAACGGCGGGCAGTGCCCCCGCCAATTGTTCGAAGGAGGTCACGCCGTTCTTGGCCGTCAGCTGTATTTTGTCCTGTATAGCACCCGCATCGGCCCAGTCCAGTCCGTAGTTCTTGATAACGGTGGATGTAACCTTTACCACTTCGCCCAAATCCGCTATACCGCCCACTGAGGCGCGGGCGGAGTCGCGGAGGTAGCCTATCCAGTTGTCCTCGGGCACGCCATTACTTACCACCTGGTAGAGTCCATCGGCCAAGGCATCGCGGGCTATGGGCACTTCTTTCGACAACTCGGACACGGCATCGCGCATCTTGTCGAAATCGGCGCCCGCCTTGCCCGCCATGGTGTTGGCGGCAGCCATCGCTCCGGAGAAATTACGGCTTTCCTCGGTCAGTTTTGCAAAGCCGTCATTCAGTCTCTCTACAAATTCGAGGCTCTGGTTGATGTTGATTATCGCTCGCGAAAAATCGGTAACAGCGCTCGAAGCACTGATAAAAGCTTGCCGCAAGTCCTTGGCATCCTGCGTAACTTTTACCACGTGGTCCTTGCCATCTACGTTGAGCTTTACGTTAAATTTTATGTCTTTAGCCATGATTTTGAGGACTATTTAGGGGGCTTGTGAGAAAATGTGACTATATTTGCGGCAGTAACACAAATCTTGAATTTTATGGCCGGAAAAATCAGAAAAAAAGAGTCCGGATTTGCGAAGTTTAGGAAATTCGTGAGATGTACCTATAATTGGATTATAGGCCCTTGGTGTACAGCATATTTAGCAGGTTACCTTTATTTGTCTTTTACCCGCGGTGTCTCCCTTTATCTCCTGCATCCTTTCTGGACGTATTTGATTGCGTTTTCGTTTTTAGTCGTTGGGTTTAAGATTGCCTCAATCATCATTAAAATACTTTACCCCGGGGGTGATGGATTCACTCACGGAGGCGGCTATCTGTAGGGTGCTGGTGCCTTAAAGGGTCATGCCCTATCGCTTAACCAGCAGCTCAAACCTGCGCTGACTCTCTTCTTTGCCGAGGTCCTTCGGGGCTTCGGCATTTTCTTTGTCCTCCTGTTCCCAGGGGAAGGGGAGCAGCTCTTGCGGTCGTAGGCGCTTGGTCAGGTGGGGCTGCATGCTCAGACAGGCCATCAGGCGGGCGCGAGTCCAGTCCTCGCGGCTTGTCCGTTCCTGCCGGTCGCGCGCGGCTTCGGTCACTGCCCGGAACTCTGAGGGCGTAAGCCTGACAAAGTCATGAAGGCACAGCCCCACTTCGCCCAGACCTACGCCCAGCAGTTCATCGATGGTCAAATACTTTTTTTTTCCTCCTTGTCTTCGGGCTCCTCGTTGCCTCCGATGCGGGCCGACCAGGCAGCCACGTCTTGAGGATCGAGGCTGTCGGCGAACTCCGTAAGGTTCAACTTGAACTCCACGTTCTCGCGGGCGCAGGCCGACTGCACGCAGCAGAACATGTAGGTGCAGAGGTCCGACACGCTGTCTTTAATGGTGGTCACCTCGCGCCCTGTGCAGTCCTTAAAGCGCATCATTGCGCCCATGGTCACGTAGCAGGGGTATTCTCCGCCTGCTACGTTAATGGTATTTCGCTTTGTCGTCATAGTGCTTTACTTTTAGCCGCCGATACCGGGCATACCGGGGTACTTGGTAGGGGCTCCATCATTGGCCAGGGTGCCGCTGTAGGTGGCATCATCCTGTGCGGGGGAGTTTTCCTCCAGACTCTTGATGACAAACTTACCAGTGAGTACGGGCGCTGAATCCTTGCCGCGCTCGAAGCTCTCCACCTCTATGGGCTCACCGGCGCCCCAAAGAGCTGAAATCTGCTCGAAGCCGTTCTCCGTTTCGCCATAGAAGCGCAGTGCGTCAAACTTGATGCTGATGCTCAGACCGCTCACGCTGGCGCCCTTGAACAAACTGCTGCCCTTGGCCGCAGTGGCAATGGGCTTGACTGCATGATCCTTGGTTTCCGACTCGTAGGTGATGGTATGACTTGTGCAGTGGCCTACGGGCTTGCCGCCCACTTTTAGAATAAGGTCACTACCATTGATATAGCCTGTTTCTGCCATAGTCGTTATATTTTAAGTTCAAAAATGAGTGTTTGTATGAAGGCGTCCGCGTCCCAGGCTTCCTCGGCTCCGGTGAGCATGCACGAGCGCACGCCGGCAGTCGTCTTGTAATCCAGGGCACGCCGCACGGCTTCGGCCAGTTCCACGCCCTTTGCATAGTCGTCCGTCAGGCAGAGTACCTCCATCGTTACCGTGTCCGCACCGGGCATTCCGGCCTTTGTAGGGTTATGCTGAAGGGCGCTCCGGCGGTACACGATATAGGGCAAATCGGCCTTCTCGCTCACCACCGGAAAAATACGCGGTGCGGCGGTGCCTTTGGTGAGCATTCGTTTCACTTCTTCCGAAGCTAACAGCATGCTGCGCAGGATACTGCCGGCTCCGATGGAGGTGGGGGTGAGGGGTGTGGCGGAAGATTTCATAAATTGTCTACTGCTTTTTCAAGTCCTGCGCGTAGCTCTCGCCAAAGGTTGTCAGCTACGCGCCCGGCCTCGTTTGTTTCGGTATTGCGCAAAAAGTGGTAGGCCTTCATGCGTCCCGTGCGCCCGCCAGTTCGGGCATAACGCCGGTAACGCTTGCCGGTGTAGCGGGAACGGCCAAAAAAGGAACCCGACCGCTTGCCGCGTCGGCGGTAGTCGGTACCGTCTTCGGCAAACATGAGCACGGGCTTCTTTTGTCCGTAGCGGTTGGTATGAATGCCGCGAGCTCCACGGGGCTTGACCGTTACCATGAAGCCTCCCCCGCGCGAGAATACCCGCACACGGATGCCTTTTTTTACGCGGTTGCGCGTACCCGAGCCCAGCCCGCTGCGCTGCAGTTCGGCCTCTGCGGTGTGTTTCAGCCGGTTTGCTTCGCGGCGCATTGACTTTTTTAAGACCTTCCGTTGCTCACGCGGTTGCAGGGCATTCCACAGTTCCACAAAGGGCTTTCCCGGGTCAGCGGGTTGGGTCGTTACGCTATTCATTGACTCTTTCTACTTGGATTAATCTAAAACCTCTGCGTCGGTGGGGCATCACGTTGGTAACGTAGTAAAGCACACCGCTGTCAAGGTGCCTTACGCGGTCGCCTTCTTTGATGCAGTGTCCGTAGCGCACGCGGAACTCTGCCGAATAATCGCTAAACAGTTCTCCGGCTTCGTTGCTCAGCCGTCCGCTGCGCTTCACCAGTTCGGCACGGATGGTTCCCTTGAGTATCCATTGCACTTGTTCCGATCCGTAGTCATTGGTTACGGTGGAGGGTAAATACCATTCCAGCATTTCGGTCAGTAAGCCTGCTATCATACGCCGTCCTCCATCCTTCGGCTGAGTCTGCGGTAGGGTCTTACCAATGCGTCGTAGGCCAGCGGCACGGCGTGCATTTGCACACCGGCTACAGCCTCGCGTTGGTTATACCAGTGCCCGCCAAGCAGCAAAACAGCCTGTTGTAGCGGAGCCGGTAGTGCACCGCCGCCCAAAGTCAGTAATTCTTCCTCCGTGCGGCAGGTGTCGTGCACCACCTTTTCTGTGGCCGCCGACAAATACTCCGCCAGCAACGTGTCATCTGCCGACAGGTCGTCGGCGCAGCAATGTGCCTTGAATAAAGCGAAATCCACAATCTCCATTACAAGTAACTACTAAACAAACAAAACAGTCAAATAAAACTACAAAAGTTATCCTATCAATCAATCCTTCTACCCGGCGGCATTGACCTTGCCAAGGGCAAAGGCCTTGGGCTGCAGGGTGGTGGTGCCATAGTCGCAGTTCAACACAAAGTCTACGGCATCCTTGCGTGCTTGGCTGTAGGGGTCTACGGTAAAGCGAATCTGGCCGAACAAGCCCATGGGCTGGTAGCGCCAGTCACCCAGGCCGATGTATTCGGTCGTGGTGTCGCGGATGGCGTTGGTGGTGTACACGGGCAAACCAAGGAGTTTGCCGTCCTGAATCATCGGAACGTACACGCCCTTGTCGTTTACGGGAGTCACTTCCAGCACGGCGGCCTGGGCTTTGGTCATCACCCAGCAGAGGGCCGAGCCTTCCACGCCGCTTTCAAGTACCTTGGCCTTGAGTTTGTTGAGCTCTACGGATGTGGGCACGGCCGAGAGAACGGTGGCACCCGTCTTGAGCGCTACGAAGGGACCCGCAAGCGAAGTAGCTCCTGCTACCTTGTTCACGCTGAAAACAATCTTGTTCAACAGCAACTGTACGGCCTTGGGCAAGATTTCGCGAACAATCGTTTCGAGTACGCCTTCGGTCTGGTTGAGGGCCTGGTTGGTTACGGGGATAGCCACACCGATACGCTCGGGCTTGGCCTGCAGCTTGCTCATGCTGATTTTCGTGTCGGAGAGTGCCACACCCTCGCCGGCAATGGTTGCCTCTACATTCTCGTAGACTGGCCAAACGTAATCACCAGCCAGACCGGTGGGCATGGGCAAACCTACCTTGTCGAGGATGAAACCCTCGGTAAGGGGACGGACGATGTCTTGGATGTTCAAGGGGATGGCACCGCCCGTTTGAGCGTCTGACACCATCATCATTGCGCGCACAAACACAATTTCGCTCTTGCGGCCAGCGCGGGCGTTTTCGCGGATCAGGCGCACGGCCTCAGCTGCGGCATCGGGGTTCTCGCGGTTGTAGGCCTGCGCGTGGGCATACATGCGCAATTCAAGGCCTTGGAGTTCAGAGGTCAGCGCGCTGCGCTCCTGTTCCTCGTCCGCTGTGAGGCATCGTTGTTCGCGCTCCAGCGTGTCGGCCATTTCGTTAAGGCGGTCACTGATTTCCGCCTGACGGCGCAGCAAGGCGCCAATCTGATAGTCTACCTTCTTCATATCGTTGGTAAAAGTTTGAGGGGGTTATCGTTTGGCCGCACGGCGGAGGGCTTCCACCTGTTTGGCGCGTTTATCTGTATCGGGTACCTCGGGCTTGTCTTCGGCTTCCATCAGCGCCCGTAGGTCGCGGGCTTCCACACTGGTAGCCGAATAGGCAGGACGGGGCGTAAGGGTGAAGTCGTATATACCGGTCATGCGGCGCACGCGGTAGGTAATCATACGCTTGCCGTTGGTATCGTTGCCATTCACGGCCACACGTTCCACAAAGTTCTCATCGTAGTAACGGGTGCTGAAGGCAAAGCTGCAGCCGCTGATGTCACCGCGCCGTACCAGTTCGAGGGCGGTGTCACCGTCGGCGGTGTGGGGGGCCTCAAAGCGGAATTTTACGCCTTTTTCGTCCACCTCGTACGTCAGCGAGCCATTGCCCTCGTTTGAGCGGGCCAGCAGGCGGTTGTCGTCATGATACAGGGTCATGAGAATTTGTTGCCGGTTCAGGAAGTCACGGCTGATGGCTTCGGGCAAAATTTCCTCGCGGGCTTCGGAGTATTCCGAACTGTACAGGGGCTCGCTCAGGGTGTTGAACAGCACGGCGTAGCCTTCAATGGTTCGGCCGTTTCCGTCTTTGCCCTCGTCGGCACGCACATGCACGGTGCAGGGGGCATATACGCGGCGGTGTATGTCTTTGGGGGGTTGGTTGTTTTCCATACGTTCTAAGTGTCGTTGTTGATCGTTGGCGGGTGTCGGGGCGGGTGTCTCGGACATTTCGCCCAGGGTGCGCAGGTTGGCCGACACGTAAACGGCATCTCCGCCTTTCACCGGTGGGCGGTTCTCCTCCCTGCGCCAGTCGTTCACACTGTACAGACCGGCGGCTATGGTGCGCTCCTGGTACCGTACACGGCTGTCAAGGTCGCAGGCATAAAGGCCGCGACGGTCAAACTGGTATCTGCGGCGGTAGGCCATGCCCGGCGAGGTAAACTTGCGCTGCATCTCGCTCTCGAACTTGCGCAGCAACGGGTTGAGGGTGTTGCTCAGGAAGGCTACGTTGGCCATCTCGGCGCTCTTGTAGTTGTTCGAGGTGTCATCAAATACGAAGCTCGGATGCACGCCGAAGAAACGGCATATTTCGCGAACCGTGAATTTGCGGCTCTCCAGAAACTGCATGTCGGCAGAACTCATGGACAGTTGGCGGAAATCTACCGAACCGGGCAACCCGATGATGTTCCGGCCTTGGGCAAACTGGCTGTCAATGTCGGCTGCGGTGTTTTCGAGTTCGGTGTCCGAATATTCACCGAAGCCCACCCGGCTGCGGTCGTTGCCTACCAGACCGCGCACGTTGCCGCCTGAACGGAAGCGTGCCAGAGTTTCTTGGTCGCCGGTACTGGCTATGCCGAGTGCCTGGCGGGCGTGACTGATGACGCTGAGGCCGCGTTTGCCCTGCGCAAAGTATTTGATGTGGAGCATGTCGGCTTCGCCGTAGGAGCCCTCCAAATGGTTTTCGGGGTCGTTCACCAGGTAACGGTCTGCAAGGGTGTCGTGGCTGACGGTTCCCCGATTGCAGAGTACCAGACGTTCAATGCCTTGTGTGGGGCTGTAAACGGGTACGATGTAGGCGTTGCCGTCTAACAGCAGGTTCTCAACTGCACGTTCCCAAAAGTCGTAGGCGCTCTCAGTCGGGTTGGGCTGAATGCCTAACAGATACTGCAGGCGGTCGCCGGTGTCGGGCGTAAAAATGTCGCCTTTGCGGGTCAGCACTTGCACGGGCAAGTTTGCCACGCTGCCACTCAGCAGCCGCACACAGCGGTAGGCGGTAGCTACGGTCAGCGCGGTGCTCTGCGGCATGTCGAGCCAGGCTGAGTAACCGGCACCCGTTCGGGGGGTGTATACGGAAGGGCCTGCCGAGGGCACATCCCCCGCCAGACCCCGAGTAAACACCATGAATAAATCTCGAATGAATCCCATGCTAAGAACTGTTGTCAATTGCTGCCGCTAAGTTAGCGCCACCGATTGATACGGCCAAGCGTAAAAAGCTGCTGGCAAACGGTTTGGTGTCAATGTTCGTATGTGTAGAGCTGCCCAAGGGTCATGAGCACGCAGATGATGCCGTCTATCTTGCGGGTGGCCGAGGCCTTGAGGGGCTTCTTGTTGCCAAGGTTGTCCTCATCGATCACGCAGTTCGATAGGCAAAATACGTTGATGGGGTTGGCATCAAGAGCGATGCCGGGAGGATCTGACCACACGAGCATCTCGAAGCTTTCAACGGGCAGGTTGAAACTGCCGTAGGTCTGAGAGTAGGGCTGCAACACGTAGCGGGCACCGGCATTTTTGAGGATGTTGGTCAGTTCCTGACTCTTGTAGGCGTCGTATCCGATACGCACAATGTTCAATTCGCGGGTGTTGGCTACAATATCGCCCGCTATGCGGCGCACGTCGATGCAGTCGCCATCGCACAAGGTGAGGTGTCCTTGCGCAGCCCACTGGCGGTATAACTGCTCGTTGGGGTGGCCCTCCAGAGCTCCGCGGGGAAAATAGTAGTCCACATGGCTGTAGAACTTGTGCTGCCCGGGGTGATGGTAGGTGTAGGCCACAGCAGAGAAATCGTCGCGTACCGAAAGGTCGAAGGCACAGGCACAGAAGGGCTTGCCACCGGTGGGCAGATTTTCAGCAAAGCCACCGCTGCATATATGGCGGGTCTTTTCGTAGGGTATCCAACTTTGCCCGCCACCTATGGTGAATATATTGAGCAGTTTGGTGCGAAAGGCTTGCATGTTTTCGGCGCTCAGCTGTGCCGCGTTCCAAGCTTCGGCGTAGTATTCGGGCTTGACGGTCACACCCATGTGGGGCTGCACCTTGTGCCAGGTGGCTGGGTCGCCTTCGTCGTCGTCGGCATCGGGCATAAACAGCGAGGCAAACACGCCTTCGTTCGCCAGCTCGCCACGCAGCACGGCCTTCACGCCTTCCAGTTCATGGTAGAAGGGCCCGTCCACTACTTCGCTGGCGGTGCTGATAACGAGGGTAAGTGGCTCGCTGCGCGGTCCCATCGAGGTGGTCAGCACGTTTTTGAGGTCGGCTCCGTTGCGCCCGGCACTGTTGCGGGCTTGGGCGTATTCGTCAATAATGACGAGCGAGGCATACAGGCCGTCCTTGGTGCGGGCGTTGGCGGTGAGGCATTGGGCAAGGCTGTCGCGCTTCTGGTGGCGGAAGGTGATCTTCTCGCGATTGATGCGAAAGTGGCGCTCGCAGGGGTCGAGGTCGAACATAATGCCGCGTATCTCGTCAAAGCAGCGCTTGGCCTGATCGTAGCTGTTGGCGGCTACGTAAGCTTCGGCGTTGTAATCGCCAAAGAGCATGTCGTACACGGCCAGAGCAGCGGCACTGGTTGTTTTGCTGAACTTTCGCGGCACAAAGATGTAGGCCGTGCGGATGAGGCGGCGCCCGTCGCTGCGGCACAGCCCGAAGATGTTGGCAAACTGAAACACCTGTACGGGGGTCAGCCGGTAGCGGCACCGCCCGGTAATGCCGCTAAAGCGGAGGCTCTCGTACAGGCGGATAAAGTGGCGCACGCGTTTGGTGTCCCAGCCGTAGGTGTCGGTCTGCCGCAAAAAGCGGGCTACCGATAGCTGCTCATACAGGTTGTGCGCTTCGGGGTGGTTCACCACCTCGCCAACGTAGACGGCAAGGCGGGGGTCGCTGTCAAGGGCTTTTTGCTGCCCGGAGGTGCGCTTCGAGTGCCACACGCGCCGGAGTTCTTCCGTGCAGCGCGACTTGAGGGCTCGCCATTCAATCCTTTCCTGCTCCGTCATAGCTCATGGAGTTTAGAAAGTCGTCGAACCCGTCGGCATTGGGCGCCGGGCGGTCTTTGGCGTCGTTGTTCATGCCCAGAGCGCGCAGTGCACCTTGTATGCGTTCCGACAGGCTGTAACGGAGTTTGACGCGCGGATCTATCACCAACCGCTCGTTGCCTTCGCGGCTGTACTCCACCTGTGCATACCGCTTGCCGTCTTTGCGCATCTCTTTTTCGAGCTCTTCGGCTTCGACCATCAGGCGGGCCGTGAGTTCTACCTGGTAGGTGAGGTCGGGGGTGTATTTGCCCTGTTCCTTGAGCAGCTTGGTGATGTAGGCTTTCTTGGCCTTCACGCGCTGTTCCTGCCGTTTTACTTCGGCCTCGTCTACGGCTTTTTGGGGCAGGGCGGCGGTGGGTTCTGCCGGTGTGGCGAGCTGGGGCGGGAGGGGCTTTTCGGTGTAACCGCGCTTTTTGCCCTTGGTCTTGAGGTAGAAGATGATGGCCGTGAGGTCACCGGCGGCTATCGACGACATGAGTTTTCCCTCCACAAAGTCAAGCTGCGATTCTGAGATGTCGTCCACGCGGGCCTTGAAAGCAGCATCGGTTTTTATCCACCGGTAGTAGGTGGACCGATTGATGCCTATCGACTCGCAGGCGGTGAGCACAATGCCGTAACTGGCATTCAGGGCCTTGAGAAATAGTTCTTTCTGCTGTTCCATGCGGTAACGGTGAATGGTTTCTGTGTTGGATAACTTTTTTTAAGGTGTTGGCCTCAGCCCCCCGGAACCGGAATTTTTGCCCGCGTGTGGAAAAAGGGGCGGGTGAGGTTTCCGGCAGGTGGGCCGTCGGTAAAAAAGCGCCCCCGGGGGTGTCTCTGACGTAGGAGGCCAGCGTAGAAGGGGGTGCTTGGCATCAGACGCAAACGGTATGCTATCAGGCCATAAACTTGCTCCTGAAGCGTTGCAGGTGGGCTTGGGTGACGGTCTGCCGTTGCTTGCGGCCGCTGCGGCCTTGCTCCCGGTGCACGGCTATGTGGCAGTCGTGGCACAGGGGGCAAAGGTTGTTCAGGTCGTAGGCAAGGGCTTGTTTTTCGGCATAGTTGCGGCCTTGCTCTACGGGCACCCGGTGGTGCACTTCGGTGGCGGGGCGTATGCGGCCTTGCTCCTCGCAGCGCTCACACAGGGGCTGGCGGCTGAGTTTGAGCTGGCGTAGCCTTCGCCATCGGACACAGCCAAGGAGGCTGCGGTATTGCGGATCTTTGCTCATAGGGAGTGGGGTGTATAATTTTCAACCATATCAGACAGTGCGTCCAGTAGTGCGGCTTGGGTTTGCCGTTTGCCGCTGATGGCGGCTCGGGCCCGCTCGTCAACGGTGGCGGGGCAAACCAGCAGGTACACTTGTACGGGTTGTGTCTGGCCCTGTCGGTGCAGGCGGGCGTTGGCTTGCTGGTAGAGTTCAAGGTTCCAGCCCGTGCCGGTCCATACCACCACATGCCCGCCTTGCTGCAGGTTCAGGCCGTAGGCAGTCGAGGCGGGGTGGGCTATCAGTACGTCCACCTTGCCGGCGTTCCAGTCCTTTAGGTTCTGTTCGCCTTCGTACACCTGTACGCGCAGTCCTTTCAGGCAATCGCGTAGCAGGGGGATTTCGCTGCGGTACTGGTAGAACACCAGCACGCTGCTTTGGGCCTCCTCCACAATCTCTGCCACCCGTTCGGCTTTGGCACTGTGCAGGTGGTGGGCGCAGCCTGCGGCATCGTACAGAAGGCCGGCGGTGAATTGGCTGAGCTTGTTCATCAAACTCAGGGCGCTGGTGGCAAGTATCGTCACCGGGCCTTGGGTGTCGTGTGCGGCCACAAATTCAAGTACCTGTTCCTTTTCAAAGGTACAATATTTTTTGCGGATGATGTCGGGCAACTGCACGTTCACCGTGTGTTCCATCAGCGGGGGCAGTTCCAAATAGTCCTTGGCTTGCATGGTCAGGCAGATATCGGCTATCTTGCGCTCAATGGCCTCCCGGGCACCGGGCTTGGGGGTGAGCCGGATGGGGATGTTGTTCACACGGTATTCGCTGAAGTAGGTCTGGCGGTAGTGGGTCACGAACTGCCCGAGACGCTTGCCGCGATCGATGCAGTACAGTTGCGCCCACAGGTCGGTCAGGCCGTTGGGGGTGGGGGTGCCGGTCAGGCCTACCACGCGGGGGGTGGCAGCAGTGCAGAGTCGCAGGGCCTTGAAGCGTTGGGCCTTGGGGCTCTTAAAGCTGGTCAGCTCGTCGAGTACTACGATGTCGAAGGGCAGGCGGCCTCGGTAGTACTGGGCCAGCCAGGGGATGTTATCGCGGCCTATCACGTACACGTCGGCCTCAGCGGCAAGGGCTGCAAGGCGTTGATTTTCGTTGCCCAGTACCCGCGACACGCACAGGCCCTGCAGGTGGTCCCATTTGCCGGCCTCGTCGCTCCAAGTGGTTTCGGCCACTTTCTTGGGAGCTATCACTAAGGCCTTGCTCACCTCGCACCGGTCGATGAGTTGCTGGATGGCGGTCAGGGTAACCACCGACTTGCCAAGGCCCATGCCCCAGAACAGGGCGCAGCGCGGGTGATCGATAATCCAATCTATGCCCTGCTGCTGGTATTTGTGTGGATTAAATCTCATGATTGTTGGTTTGTGGGATTACTGAGTAGGCCTGCCAACAGCTGCCGGGCGGCTTCGCGTGAGTCCACCACTTCAGCCCGATAGCCTAACTGCCGGAGTTCGTCCATCCGGATGCACTGCAGGCGTGTGGGGTGTTTGCCCCTGCTCTTGATTTCGGCCCAGGCCGTGCGGCCTCCCGGCAGGAGTATCAGTCGGTCGGGGTATCCGGTCTGCTGGCTGTTGGCGTACTTCAGGCATTGCCCGCCGTGCTTACGTACCAGTTCTACCAGATAGCGTTCCAGAGCCTTTTCGCTCTCGGCGGCGTGGTTGGCCATGTGCCTTGCCGCCTGTGCCCGGTAGCCCGCTTTGCGCCCCGATTCGGGCCGTGTGAACTGAGCCCGCGCGCGCGTAACAGTACGGGCGTATTCACTTACGTGCATTTTTAGGGGCCTGTTTTTACTCAATTCATTCGTCATATTAAATATATAGGTTTTTGGGAATTTTGTTCACATATGCTGCTTATTCTGCTGATAATCAGAATACATACATACCGTGAATGAAGGTGTGAACAAGACAGCTTAATTCCCTTTATTCACGCAGTTGTGTTAATATCTATAATACTATGTTAAATGTCTATTTAACCTTTGTTGTAATTTATTGGGATAAATGCGTGAATGAACATTCTGACTGCTGCCCATTCACGCCCTCATTCACGCCCTCATTCACGCCCTTACAGGTCGTCCTCGTCATCATTCTGGGTCTTGATATACACCAACTGTTGCCCGTAC
>CALCVT010000082.1 GCA_937906495.1 uncultured Prevotella sp. | reverse complement strand
AACTCCCGAAAGTTGGCTTTCGGATTTGCTTCTCCGCTCACCTTTCACTAACTTTGGATGCTGATGAAACTAAAAACATATTTAACAACCTGGCTGTGGACTGCCATTTTGATGTACTTCCTCTACGATGTGGTATGGCTTCTGGCCGATCCCGAAGAATTCAACCTCTTGCTCGAAGAGGGCGGCACCATTCTGTGGGTCGACCTCTGCTATTGCTTTCTGTTTGCCTACTACAACCTCAGCTTCGGCAATCAGCTTTTCAGGAGTGCCCTCCTGAAAAGGTTCGAGCGAAAGAAAGTATTGGTCATCAGTTTGATTTTCCTTTTGGCCAATACCTTTATGGCCTTTGCGGTTGAAAATTTTTTAGACGTGGCTTTGCTCGACATTTCCGACCGCGAAGTTTGGGGCAATGCCTATCTCATGGGGTTGATATCGACCGTGCAGTCGCTCATTGTGGCCGTTGAGTATTATTACAAGGAGTCGGAGCAGAAATATGCCGAGAACCGCCGGCTCGAGATGCAGTTGCTCAAGACGCAGATGAACCCCCATTTCGTGTTCAACAGCTTGAGCATTCTGGCTGGCCTCATCAGCATCGACCCCCGGCGGGCGGAGGATTATGTCATCCGCTTCTCGCGCATTTACCGCCACATCCTGAAACATATCGAAAGCGATATCGTGTCGCTCAGCGAGGCCTTCAGTTGGCTGGACGATTACATGGCCCTGCTGCAGTTGCGCTACAATCACATAGCACTGATGGTTGAACCTATGGAGCGCCCCGCCAACGAGTACATTCTGTCGCAGAGTTTGCAGGTGTTGGTCGAGAATGCTGTGAAGCACAATGCGCTGAACCGCAACGAGCCACTCACCATTACCATCTGCCGCCAGAACGACCTGCTTGTGGTGCGCAACAATTTGATTGCTCCTACCTGCCAAGTGGAGCAGTCCATCCCTTCGCACAAGTTGGGCCTGGACAACCTGGCTAAGCGGTATCTCATCAAGTTCGGCAAAGAAATCAGAATCGAAAAGACGTCCGATACCTTCTCTGTGTATTTACCCATCGTAAAGCAAAACATCGTAAAATGAAAAAAGTATTGATTATCGAAGATGAGCGTATCAGTGCCCTCCGGCTGGCCAAACTTATTCGCGAGATAGACGATACTCTGGAGGTGGAGGGCCCCCTGACCAGTGTGGCCGAGGTGGTTGACTACCTGCGCGGGCACAACGATTACGATCTTGTGTTTGCCGACATCCGGCTCTCCGACGGCGATGTGTTTACAGCCTTTCAGGAGGTAATGCCCGCGTCATTTGTTATTTTTACTACGGCCTACGACGAGTATGCCATGCAAGCCATCAAGAGCCACGGCATCGACTACCTGCTCAAACCCATTGACGAGAAGGAACTCCGGCAGGCCATGCACAAGGTGTCCTTGGGTACCCATGCAAACACGGTGCAGGTGCAGCAGGTGGTAAGTGGCATTGTGCGCTATAAGGAGCGGCTCGTGGTGTACAAGGGCGATGAAATTATTCCGTTGCAGGTGTCGGATATTCTTTATTTTTACAAAGATAGCCGAGGCCTGAGTTGCACCACCACGCAAGGCGAGCAGTACCGCCTGAGCAGCACCATGCAGGAGCTGGAGGAGCAACTCAATCCCGATAAGTTCTTCCGCTTGAACCGCCAGTACCTCATTCACATCCGGGCTCTACAGCGCATCACCCCCTTCTTCAATGCCAAACTTAAGGTGCAGCTGCTCCATTGCAGCGACGACGAAATATTTGTGAGCAAAGAGCGGGTAACCCTGTTCAAGTTATGGCTGGAACAATAAGGAGCGCCCCCGCGCATTTACGGCTGCAAGTAGCAGCACTCCCAACGGCCTCCAGGCGGTAGCCGTTCGCCGCTGTTAGCCTTAGGGCGCAACCTGTTTGCCTGAAATGGCCGGTGCGTAAAAAATAACAGGCAAGGTGATTCAGGGCGCCCCTGTGGCACTCTGAATCACCTTGCCTGTTGCGTTGCCGTATGGCTATGGGCAATTGGCTAATGGCAGTTTGGCAGTTCGGGGCTGCGTGCAAGCATTAATCTTTCATATTCTTGATGGTTTCGATATACGTTTTTCCCGAAAAGTAGGCAGAATTCTATATAAATGAATAAAGTTTCCCAATACCCTTTTTTGGATGGGAAACTTTATTCATGTTAATGAGCAAAAGATTGTAGCTGCTTTTTTATTATAAGTTTATTTCGTTGGCTGTTATTACATTGGTTGTCATAGTTCCCTCAGTAATTTCGGCTTCGCCTCCTTTAATGGCAAGACAACCTAAGCAAGGCCAGCAAAATATGCCAAGTCCTATACCAAGCCCTAAGGCTGTGCCTTTTTTATTGCGTCCTTCTTTATAAATACTGCCACCGCGCAGATTGACTATCTCACCATTTGTGGCTGTAGTTGATATAAAGTCAAGGGTTATTTTACCGGGTTTTCCCACTCCTTTCCTTTGGGTTGTGCTGAGTTGGGTAGTTACAGGGGTTCCAGCTTTGATGAAGACAATTCCGTTGAGTTTAACGTCTTGTGAAACAACAACTGATGCAGA
Organism: uncultured Prevotella sp.; assembly: GCA_937906495.1. Classification (GTDB taxonomy): domain Bacteria; phylum Bacteroidota; class Bacteroidia; order Bacteroidales; family Bacteroidaceae; genus Alloprevotella. The sequence goes on along the minus strand of CALCVT010000082.1, from coordinate 183 downwards.
TTTGTCGGAGTCTTTAATTGTTTGAATAACTTTTAATGGAACGGTAGAACCGACGGGTAACACACTTTGAGCCACAGCCATAGAAAACGAACAGCTTGTAAAAAGGCATAATAGTAACTTCTTCATTTGAAATATTATTTGAATGTTTGTATAAAGAGCATTTTCAATTTTATATGCTATTGT
>CALCVT010000081.1 GCA_937906495.1 uncultured Prevotella sp. | reverse complement strand
CCTGCCACCATGGCCGGTGTCAGCGCCTCGTCGAGAATGGCATACGAGGCCAGGCAGGTAACCAGCGGATTCAAGTAGATATAGTTAGCCGAAACGAGCGAACCTATAGCTTCGGTCACCCTGTTCCATACGGCATAGCACAATAGCGAAGCTATCACACCGAGGTAGAGCAGATTGCCCCATACTACGGGGTGGGTAATGGCTTGCCAGGGTATGGCATCTTCGGCCAGTACTACGGGAAGGATGGTTAGCACGCCGTAGCCAAACACCTTGCGTGTGAGCATGAGCGTGCCGTAGCGTTCGGCCAGGGGTTTGATAATGAGTTGGTACACGGCCCAAAGCATGGCTGAACAGAGAGCCAACAAGTTGCCGGCCAAGGGGGCCGGAGCGGCTGTGCTGGGATGTCCGCCCGTACTGCCGTAGGCTACAAAAACTACTCCGGTAAAGGCTATGAGCGAGCCAGTCCACAATTTGAGGGTAGCTCTTTTCTCAAAGCGGAACAGCAGGGCGAAAAGGGCGGTAATGAGGGGAGCCAAACACACAATGAGCGAAACGTTGCCGGCAAGTGCCATTTGGAGTGCCGTGTTTTCGGTCAGAAAATACATCGAACCTCCGGTCATTCCGGCCACCACCATTAGCAGTTCGTCCTTGAGGCTGCGACAGCGCCAGGTTGGCTGTGGCTCCTTGGAAAGGGTTTGCCGGTACGACAGTTTTTGAGCAGCCAGCAAACCCACATAGGCCATGGTAAAGCGCATGCAGAATATGGCAGCCGGCGTAAGGCCGTAGGCCAGGAGCATCTTGGTCGAAACAAAGGTAGTGCCCCAAATGGCTACGGTAATAAAAGCCAAAATGTGGTATATCATAGAGCGTTGGGGCGGTATGTTTTTACAGTTTCTTGGCCTCTTCCCAAATGGCATCCATTTCGGCCAGGGTCATGTCGGTTAGTTGTTTGCCTTGCTTTAGCGTGTGGGCTTCCAGGTAGTTGAATCGCTTGATGAACTTTTGGTTGGTGCGCTCCAGGGCATTGTCAGGATTGATTTTATAGAGTCTTGCGGCATTGATGAGGCTGAACATGAGGTCGCCAAACTCAGCTTCGGCCTTGTCGCTGTCCATATTTTCAACCTCAGCTTCAAACTCGCCGATTTCTTCCTTAACCTTGTCCCACACTTGCGAGCGCTCTTCCCAGTCGAAGCCCACATTGCGGGCTTTGTCCTGTATGCGGTAGGCTTTGATAAGGGCGGGCAGAGCAGCCGGCACCCCTGAAAGAACCGATTTGTTGCCATCCTTCTCCTTTTGCTTGAGCAGTTCCCATTGCTCGATAACCTGCTGGGCTGTTTCGGCCTTTGAGGCGTCTGCATCTTGGGGCGGGTATACGTGAGGGTGGCGGAAAATGAGTTTATCGCACAACTGGTTGCATACGTCGGCTATGTCGAAACTGTTGGTTTCTGAGCCTATTTTGGCATAAAAGCAAACGTGCAGCAGTACGTCGCCAAGTTCTTTGCAAATGTTCTTGGTATCGTTCTTGATTAGAGCATCGCAGAGTTCGTAAGTTTCTTCAATAGTGTTGGGGCGCAGGCTCTCGTTGGTTTGCTTGCGGTCCCAGGGGCATTTTTCCCGAAGTTCGTCCAGAACGTCGAGCAGCCGCCCGAAGGCTTTCATCTGTTCTTCGCGAGAATGCATGGTGCTGTATTTAGAATTGACCCGGCATAGAATTGCCAATGCTTGTTTAAAAGTAGCAGTTTAAGCATCAGTTGCAAAGCCAAGTCAAGAGGAAGGAGCGCTTTGCAGCAGGCTGAGCGTTAAAGCCGGATGATTGTGAATAAGTTACGGCAAAATTACACTTTTCTTTGGATAAATAGCTACTTTTGCGGCATGGAAAAGTTCGACGTCCACATATTAGGTTGCGGTTGTGCCCTGCCCACACTGCGCCATTGGCCCTCTTCGCAGTTGGTCAATATCCGGGAAAAGTTGTTTATGATTGATTGTGCCGAGGGAACGCAGGTGCAGTTCAGGCGTTCGCGTCAAAAGTTTGCACGGCTCTCTACCATTTTTATTTCGCACTTGCACGGTGATCACATTTTTGGGCTGATAGGTTTGCTTTCAACACTCTCCCTCTCGGGCCGTACGGCCCCCATGCACATCTATGCACATGCACCGCTCGAAGAACTGCTGCGGCCGCAACTCGACTTTTTTTGCAAAGGCATTGCCTATAATGTGGTATTCCATCATTTGCCCGAAGACCGCGACATGCATCTGATTTACGAAGACCGCTCGGTCGAGGTTTATTCGCTACCGTTAAAGCATCGCGTGCCCAGTTGTGGTTTTTTGTTTAAGGAGAAACCTTTGCTGCCGCATATACGCCGCGATATGATAGACTTTTTGAAAATACCCACATATGCCATTCAAACCATCAAAGAGGGTGGGGGATGGACTACTCCAGATGGCGATTTTTACAAACACGAGTGTTTGGTCACTCCGGCCGAAGCACCTCGCTCGTATGCCTACTGTTCAGACACCAGCTACCAGCCTCGTTTGGCCAAGATGATTCACGGAGTCGACGTGGTATATCATGAAGCTACATTTGCTTCCGACATGAAGGCGCAGGCCATCGAAACACAACATTCTACAGCACGCGAGGCAGCGATGATAGCCCAACAGGCCGAAGCCAAACGTTTGATTATCGGTCACTTCTCTTCGCGCTATACCGACGAGAGTTGCCTGCTCAACGAAGCACGTGAGGTGTTCGAAGCTACCAGCCTGGCCAATGAGGGACTGGTGCTCCATGTATAACGGCTAAAAGGCGCAACGTATGTTGGCAATGACAGGTGTAAATACATATACACGGCTTGTTGAATGTTATGCACTGCTTGTTCGAACAAGGCCTGCCGCGGGTACGTGAAATATCCCGATAAGCATCAAGCCTCCCCTCCGAAAATTCGGAAGGGAGGCTTGATACATTTTGTATAAGTGGACCAGGAGGGGCTCGAACCCTCGTCCAAACGAGGAAACAACATGCTTTCTACACGCTTATCACTGACTTTGTTTTCGAGCGTTGGCAAGACCAGTGCCACCAACCAGCGCCTTATCCTCTAAAAACTTCGCCCAAGCTGCGAGGCCAGCCTGAACTATCTCCGACTTTGCTGCACCACCTGATCAAGACGCTTCGGAGCAAGAGCTCTTGGGTGATGTCTCGT
>CALCVT010000080.1 GCA_937906495.1 uncultured Prevotella sp. | reverse complement strand
ATACCTTGGGTATTAAACTTAAACATAATGCGGCTTAATTTTGATTAGTTACTTAGCCGAAAATATCCAACATTATTTACGTGCAATACAACAAGGTCGCAATATAGGTATACCACAAGGCAATATGCTATTTGACTTTTTGAGCGAAATCGTATTGGGATACTCAGATTTGCTACTTCATGAAGCAATCGAGAGGGCAAATATTACAGCACCATATAAAATATTACGCTTTAGAGATGACTACCGAGTTTTTTGTAACGATAAAAACCAATTGGAAAAAATCTCTTACATCTTACAAGATGTTTTAGTCATGTTTAACTTCTTGATGAACAGCAAGAAGACAAAAATGAGCGACAATATCGTAACAGACTCCATAAAAGTTGACAAATTGGCCTATATTTACAATACGCCCATTTTCAAAGGAAAAGAACACATGGATTTTGACAGCTACGAAAAAAGCCTGCTCTACATACTTCTTTTTTCACGTGAGCATCCTGATGGTGGACAAATAAAGGTTATGTTGCACGAACTGGACAAGCGATTAGCTCAATTTATTCTGAAATATAAGGAGGAGTACGCAGAACAACCTACTCAATCGCCAGAAAGCCCCCAAAAAGAAAAGAAAAATAAGAATGCATCGAAAGAAGAGAAGAGCAAGAAAAATCAAAAAGAATGTATATTTCATTTTAGTCTTCCGGAGGAAACTACCCAACAAAACATATTTTCCAACCTAAAAACTTACCCTGATCCAAAAGTTCAATCAGCAACTACGCCTGTAAAAATATTCATTCCAGGCGGTAGCATCCGTGCAATGGTAGCAATTGCAATGCAAATTGCCTTAGAAAATATCAACTCGGCTCACTACGCTCTTCGACTGATTAGCCGTTTAATCGATACTTTGAACAATAAACAGGAGAAAGAATCACTCATTCTGCAAGTATATCAGAAACTTTGCAACATACCAAACTCTACATACATTAAGATCTGGCTTCAAAACCTAACTTACAAATTAGACAAGGAGCAAGGAAACACCACACGTTACCATAACCGCTTATGTCAGTTAGTAATGAACAATACCACAACTCCTTTGTGGAACACTTCGTGGCTGCTTCCCGAACTTACCAAAGGAATACCTTATAAAGACATTATTAACAACAAAGAACTTAAGGCTTCTACTCCAGTTATTAAACTTAAAGAAAAGAGCATTTACGACGAACCCAATTTCAATCAATTTGATAAATACGCAAATGAAGTAGACTCTGTGTGCATATTTTGAATTAGGCAGATTAACCTACAGCAAGTGGAGGAGCAATGATTTTACCGATGTCCGCTCCCTTAAATTGTTAAACCTTTTTCAATTAAAGTATTTATGACACACATTCAATTAATGCCCTCTCAACAGGAAGCCCTGCAGCAAATAATAAAATTTATAACAATCGACGAGGCAACGGTATTTATGCTGAATGGAGCAGCCGGTACCGGAAAAACAACTTTGGTAAAAGCTATCATAGAATACCTCGAACTGCAAAAGCGTACGTTTGCACTAATGGCTCCAACAGGAAGAGCAGCTTACATTTTGTGCCAACGAACAGGCAAACCGGCATGTACCATTCACCGAGGCATTTATACTCTCAATAATTTAGAAATAAAAGATGATACAAATCAAAGTCAGGCAAAATATGGTTTACAAATAAATCAGGATTCTGTCCGTACTGTATACATTGTGGATGAGGCTTCGATGATTGCTGACGTGCAACAGGAAAGTGAGGCGTTCGTATTTGGAACAGGCAGATTGTTACATGATTTATTTACTTATACCGGAAGACGGAAGGTGATTTTTGTAGGCGACTATGCACAGTTGCCTCCTGTTGGTATGATATTTTCACCAGCACTCGACAAAGAATATATGGAGAAAGTATTCAACTTAAAAGTCAGAGGATACAACCTTCGCGAAATTATGCGGCAGAATAGCAATAGCGCTATTCTTAAAAACGCCATAAATGTAAGAAAAAGCATAGAGGCTAAAAGTTTCGTTGAACTGCAATTTGAGAAAGGCAATGATGTGATGATGACTGATGACTTGCTCAATTCCTACTTTGAATATGCACCTTCAAAGCCTAATCCTAAGACCATCATTATTGCGTACAGTAACCGTCAAGTGCACGATTACAATACATGGATAAGAGGGCATTTCTATGGTGAAGACACAAATTGGCTAAACCCAGGTGAACTGCTAATTATAGCACGTAATAATTACGCATACGTTGTCGAACTCTTTAATGGCAATATTGTGCGGGTAGATGAGGCAGAAAATGAACAGGCCATTGAATGTAAAGACATTAACGTAAAGACCAGAGACGGCAAAATAGAAACTGTAAAACTACAATTCGGCAATGCAAAAATCAGTTTTAAATCTGGCAATCAAGCCATAACTATAAAAGTAAAAATTCTTGTAAACTTTCTCACAGCCACAGAAAACTCCCCTAATGGAGAACTCATATCACGGGCTTTAATAGTCGACTTCAAAAACCGCTTGCCTGAACATTTGCGACACATTAGCAAAATGAACAGCAATAACCAAGAACTGAAAAAAGAATACTTTGAAAGATTAAAAAACGACCCATACTACAATGCCTTAATTTGCAAATATGCTTATGCCATTACTTGCCACAAAGCACAAGGTGGTGAATGGCCTATGGTCTTTGTAGACATGGGACGCTATGGCAGTAAAACAAACGAGGACTATTTTCGTTGGGTTTACACTGCACTTACGCGTTCAAACCAAAATCTATGCCTCTATCAAGCACAGGATTTTAACTATATCAGTTTGCTGACAGTAGAAGAAATACAACTCAGCAAACATCTAAAGGTAAGTATCTATTCGGATAATCAAGACTTTAGAGCAGCTCGATTCGACCGGCTAAAAGCAAGTTGCAAAGATGCACACCTACAAATTACAGAAGATTTAACGTGTAATTATGAACACCGCTTGACCTTCAGTAACGCCGCTGGCGAAACAACAACAATTACCCTATGGTATAGCGATAAAGGTTATAGCGGAAAAGAACGCATAATCCAAACTTCTTCGGAAGAATTTACTGGCTATTGCAGAACACTCATTAGCAACTCCTTCCCACCTACCGATGTTCCCTTTACAGCCCCCAACCGCCCATTTGCCGAAAAACTGGTAGGATATATGAAATCTCAACTGCAAGAATTAGAAATACAACTGCTCAATATAACACAAGAGCAATACCAGGATGTATTTCACGTAAAAACTGACGGAATAGCAAAAATTTGCATGTACTACTCTAAAGGAGGAAATTACACTTGCATGAGACTTCAAAGTTCTCTTGGAAAGAATGATGCAAAGCTGGAGAAACTGCGTGAATGCTTTCTCTGATAACCTGCTGGGAGTAAATTTGCTTTAAAAGCTACAATGCGACAGAATTGTCTTGCATTCTAACGGGTCAAACCCCAGAAAGATAAACTTCCGAATACGAAAAATACTTCCAAACTCAAAATCTATTTACAAATCCATGACTCTACCTGAAATCAAATACCTTTTAGATGAAGTCATCTAAACTAATGAATGCTTAACATTTTCTTAGAAGCAGAACGACAAAAACGATGTAGTTCCACGCTTCCCAACTTGTCAATGTTGTGT
>CALCVT010000079.1 GCA_937906495.1 uncultured Prevotella sp. | reverse complement strand
CAATCTCATATTCATCGTATCTATAAATCGTTTAGGACAACATTGATCGCTGCGTTAGACTTTTCGAAAGCGGCTACCGCTATCTATGACGCCGCAGAGCAAATTGATACAACACGAATACCAACTTCACACACCACATATATGCATCGCCCCAAACATCAAGTAAAATTAAAAGACCCTCGCAAAAATCCATCATACCGCCATCAGGTATGCCAAAACACGCACCTACTGATATGCAAATGTAGTTTAAATCAATAAACATCTATGCAATAGAATCAAAACTCATAACTACACAAGCAATCGAACAGAGCAATAGTATCAAGCCGCTGCACACCCACTCAACTCGCTCTCCTGCAAGAAAGCCAAAGCTTTGCTTGCCCAGGCGCTCCGATATGCTTAATTTTGCATAGACATAAAAACGACAACATACACCGACAGCCCCGACAAGTCGACACAAGGCTGCCTACACCTATATCTCACTATTCGGACGCAAGCCACTTAGCCGTCAATGCAACAACCCATCGAAGGCTAACAAATGGCCCGCCCCGCAACTCTACAATTATCTATGGAGAAACTTACCAACAACATCCTTACACTGAGCGTATCGCCCCATGGCGCAGAACTTCAAAGCATTCAAAAAAACGGTAAAGAATATCTTTGGCAGGGTGATGCCCGCATCTGGGGCCGACACTCACCGGTACTCTTCCCAATGGTCGGAAGGGTATGGAACAATACCTACCGACACAACGGCCACACCTACGAACTTGGCCAACACGGCTTTGCCCGCGACATGGAGTTTGAGTGTATTGAACAAAGCAGCAACCAACTGACCTATCGCTTGAGAAGTACACCCGAAACCCAGAACAAGTTTCCCTTCGATTTTGAACTACGCATCAGCTACCAGCTCAAAGACAACCGTATTGAAGTCAAATGGCAGGTAATCAATACAGGCAAGGACTGCATGCCTTTCCAGATTGGTGCACATCCGGCTTTTTACCTGGACAATTTTAATGAAGGTGACAGTGTACACGGATATTTTGCCTTTAACAACCCCAGGCAGTTAGAATACGTAATGCCACAGGAAAAAGGCTGTACATCGCCCGAGCGCCATAGCCTGCACCTTAACGATGAGAATCTCATGCCCATTGGGTTGCACACATTTGACTGCGACACTTACATCATTGACAACAGTCAATTAAAGAGCGTAAGCCTTTTATCGAAAAGCAAACAACGCTTGGTAACTCTCGAGTTCAACGCTCCACTTGTAGCACTATGGTCGCCCACAAAAACACATCCCGAATGCCCTTTTGTATGCATCGAGCCCTGGTATGGACGTTGCGATAACGTGGGTTACAATGGCGAGTGGAAGGACCGCGAATGGATGCAGCAACTTAATCCGGCAGAAAGTTTCTGTGCCTCGTATACCATCATTATTGAATAAAATGACTCCACAGCATCACAGGCTGTGATTGGCATGCATTGCACTCACCTTTGACTAATTGTCAACCTCTTACCTAAATCAATAAATAATGGTCTGCCACTCTCCTGTTACTCGAAGCGGCAGACCATATTTACTGATTATATTTCCAAGTTGCTATGAACATTCAATCGCGATCATCAGATTCGCGATGCCTACGTACGGCACGTGACTTATAACGTTCGCCCGAATTGCCCCGTGACGACTTGAATACCGAGCGCTTATCTGATTTGTCACGAAAACTGTTGGGATGGCCAAAGCTGCGTGGAGACTTCTCGCGGAAGCTGTTTGAATTGCCATAACCTCGTTTAGGCTTATCTTTCTTGATGTAATCGCGAGCCGGACGAACTACATGCGGTCTTTTCGAACCACCTTCAGGACGCATTACGGGACGAGCCGGACGTGCCCATGCGGGACGCTGTACCGGGTGATGGCCGCGACGATCATCGTCGTCATCATCGTCGTCGTCGTCATCATCATCGTCATCGTGTCCGCGCCAACCGGGCTTCAAGGGTTTGTAGTGATCGCGCATACCATGTCCTTTTTTGAAGTGCATACCATAATAAGGACTCCGGTCTTTTGATTTGCGGTTATGCCACCTGCCACCACGATATGTTACATAAATTTGAGGACGTTTAAAATAGTAATGATTATGCCTGTAATGATTGCACACGGGGAAGAACCAGGCAGAACGATGCCACCTTACAGGGCGGAAAAAGTAGTCGAGGGCACAATAACGACGGTATTGCCAATCAAACAATATACAACGCAAATCGGCATCGCGGTAGCGCCAATAATGCCCCGAACAATCAGATGGCGAGCGCATGTGCAAAAAGTAATCCAAATTAATTTCGTAGGCCCTGTCGTACTGGGCAGGTGATAAGTTTAGTTCATAGGCCATCTTGTCGGTCAAGAACCAAGCACGTTCACGGGCTTCCCTATACCCCATAGCCGAGGCGCCGAGTACAAACATAAACGACACCAGCAAAGATAGTAAAACTCGTTTCATTGTTCCTTGTGTATTGATTAGGTGAATAACTTCTGAAAATTCAAGATTTGTAGATGCGGCAAATATCGTTATATATTTCTGAATGCGGAAACTCACGGGCGAGAAAAGTTTTATATTCAACATTTTTTGAGAATCTAAGGTAGTTAAACTATCAAATTGAGCAGTTCGGGCCCGTATAACTGCATAAATAACTATGGAATATGCAGATTATCTACCAACAAAAAGATACTAAGAGCTATGATACGACCTTTTAAAGGAGTTTGCATCAGCTTATAACAAGCTTGAGAAAGACGCAGAAGCCCTTTGGAGAAGCCATACGCCCATTCAATTAAGGGCCGAAAAGGCTATAAATTAAGGCGTGGAGGCTCAAAAGCCATTTTTTTGTTGTATTTTTGCACCGAATACAACAAATTCAAGCATATGCCACACCCAAATACCAACGAAGAGTTTAAGCAGGTTATGCAAAACTGCCGTACACTCTTTGCACAAAAATTGCACGATTACGGTACAGCCTGGAGAGTGATGCGCCCCGAAACCATGACTGACCAGCTTTTTATAAAAGCCGCACGTATACGCTCGCTGCAAATAAAGGGCTGCTCAAAGATAAACGAAGGCATAGTACCTGAATTTATCGGCATCGTAAACTACGCTATTATTGCCTTGATACAATTAGAAAAGGGCGTAGCCAACGAAGAAGACTTAACAGCCGAAGAGGCTTTGGCACTTTACGACCAGCAAGCACAAGAAGCCCTCGAACTTATGGCTAAAAAGAACCACGATTACGACGAAGCGTGGCGCGGCATGCGAGTAAGTTCGTATGCAGACCTCATCTTCATGAAGTTGTTCCGTACCAAGCAGATTGAAAACCTCAAAGGTAACACATTAGTTAGTGAAGGAGTGGCTGCAAACTACATGGACATGATGAACTATGCCGTTTTCGGCCTAATCAAACTTACGATTGAAAACGAAAATAGTTAAATATGTACACATAGTGCTCACCTTTGTGAGCAACATCGTATTAGGCGGAACCTTCCTGTTTTCAGGCTTTGTTAAGGTGGCCGACCCTATGGGCATGACCCACAAACTTCACGCCTATGCTGCATCGGTTGGACTCCCCTTCGACGACTTCTCGCTCTTACTGCAAACCATGGCCGTAAGTTTGGGAGTGCTCGAGTTTGTTTTGGGCGTATACCTTCTGATACGCTTGCGCAGACGTTTGGCCACCAGGGTTACAGCCTTATTTATGGCTGTTTTCACACTGCTTACCGGATGGATATACATGAGTAACCCAGTTCCCGACTGCGGCTGCTTTGGCGATGCGATAACACTGACAAATGGCGAAACACTTGCAAAAAACGCAATACTCCTGGTATTGTCCATCTATCTGCTCTTTACACCGGTCAGACTGCACCGCGTAATGACATCCCGTAACGGATGGGTTGTTTCGATTTTCAGCATTCTATATGCCATCGGTCTGGCGCTCTATACGCTGCACTATTTGCCTGTAGTAGAATTTACTCCTTACCGACCCGGAGCAGACATACGGGCCGCCTTCGAGGGAAAAGCATCCAACAGCCGCGAAGAGCGTTTGGTAAATTTCTTTCTCGAAAGTCCCCGCACAGGCGAAGACCTGACACTCAAACTGATAGCCGATACAGGCTATACCTTTATACTTACGGTACCTTACGTACAAACAGCCGATGATGGATGTTGCGATCGTATAAACGACATACACGACTACTGCGTAAAACGGGATATCCCCTTTTACATGGCAACAGCCTCAGATAGTTCCGGCATAAATAATTGGGGCGACCGCACAGGAGCAGCCTACCCCGTGCTACTGGCCGAAGATACTGAACTTAAAGCAATGGTACGCTCCAACCCTGGTTTGCTACTGTTGCACAACGGAAAAGTAGCAATAAAATGGAGCAACAACAACCTGCCCCAACTCGACCAGCCACAGGCTAAACTCGAAAATTACTTGCCGCAAGCCAACGATTTGCAACCGCTGACCAAACTTATTTTATGGTTCATCGTACCGCTTATTGTTTTTATTGCAGCCGACTCACTATGGATTGGACATAAGTTTTATCGACACCATATATACATCAAACGTTTTAAACTCAAAAAAATCATGAGAAAGAAAATCGTAGCAGGTA
>CALCVT010000078.1 GCA_937906495.1 uncultured Prevotella sp. | reverse complement strand
CAATAAGTCCATCGGCAGAATTAAGTATGCACTAAATTAATTCCGCCAACGGGTTTTTGAGATATTTGGCAATATACAGGCAATAGCTGTTGTCGTTGGGGCAGTCAATCAATGTGCACAGAATGCGCATGGAACTGAGAATGCGGTAGCGTAGCAAGGGGTTGACTTCGCGGCTTTGCAGCAAGTTTAGCGTATAGCAGAATTCCTTGATGAAGGCAGGCTCGATAGGTTCACCGGATTTAGGAATCTCTTTTAGTTGGATGTAGCTGATGCTCTCAATAAAGTCGTGTAGCCTTGAGGCACATACCTCGTCACGTTCAATATTTACGGTTTCGTCAACATCAAAGTCGCAAATCTGTCCGTACAGGCAGCCTCTGAACTGCCCCTCGCCAAAACCGGTAATTTCGACACCAGCGTAACGGCGGCATTCATCGAGTTGCACGTTTTCCTCCTCGCTCAAGTCAACAAAGACCAGGTAACCCATATTGGTCCAGAACTCCCTGTAAGTCAGGTAGTCGTCAGCAGCCCTTCGGTTGCGTGCATCGAAGCTGTCGTTTATCGAAACGTTGTCGTAAATATAGTCTATCAGCAGGTTCGTTATGCTGAACGAGTTGTTGTAGGTGTTGATGTTGGCGTTAAAGCGGTCGCCTGTTTTGAGCACCTTAGCCCAACTTTCAATGGGATATACCTTCGAGAATATTTTAAGATTCTGCTCGAATACCAAGTAGCCTTCTACCGGACTATAGCTCGGGTCGATTGTTTTGAGTTTAATATATTGCGTTGAAACCTCCATGACCTCAACCGGAACATAGTCGCCATCGGCATATTCCTGCAGACGTTTGCCGGCTTGTGCAGACTTAAACGAGAGCATCTCTTGCAACAAGTCGTTGACATATTGTTCGATGGCTTCGACATCGTCTCTGAGCGATTCTTTAATCATTAAGTTCTTGTCGGCACTTATTGTCAGTCCATATTCCGGAAGCAGGGCCGTTTCGCAGCAGTTGTTGGGCACAAATTGTGAGTTGTAGAGTTGTTTTTGATAATCGGCCAGTTGTAATTTACCGTTTTGTATAGTCAAGCGCCCGTTACCCTCGTAGTAAGAGTCGGTTTGAGTAGTGAATGCGATTTTCAAAAAGTTCAGGAGAAACAAATCGAGCGAAAAGTTGATCAGGTCGTTCCATGAAAAAGTTAGCACAGCCGGTGGTTCGTGTGTAGTTAGTTTCATGGCCATATCAATCAGTTCGGGCACACTTCTGTAGGCATACGTACGGCTGTTGAGTGTAGAGAGCGTGCTTTGTTGCGACAAGTAAATCAAACTGTTTATCAGAGTTAGTAAAACCTGTTTGCGTTCTTGCTTATTGGCATTGTTAATGGCAAGCAGCCAGGCTCCACATAGTCTGATATTAAACTTCAGTACTTCGGGGCTTTTGTTCTGTCGGTAGATAGGAGTTTCGGTACGTTGCTGCAGCAGGAGTGCAACACGCTCCTTTAAAAGGCGAATCGACTCTGTATACAAGGCATCAGACAGCGTATTCGAAGTTTTCAGATAGTTTAAAAACCCTTCAAAATATTCGTCAATGTGTGTAGGTTTGGGCTTGAGCCATATCTGACTGTTTTCCATAGCAGTAAGTAGTTATTGAATATGGTTCTGCGGGATTTAGTGTGAATTAACATGCCGAATCCCGCAATTAACGGCA
>CALCVT010000077.1 GCA_937906495.1 uncultured Prevotella sp. | reverse complement strand
TTTACGGAGGTCTGGATATGAGCATAGTTAATTTACACTAATTACGGTAGAACCATAATTAGTTGTCGTTACTTCCAACTTCTATGAGGTTTAGAAAGTCAGATTCACTGATTATTGGAATGCCCATCTTAGTAGCCTTATCAAGTTTTGAAGGGCCAATACCCTCACCTGCTAAGATAAACGAAGTTTTTTTGGAGATACTGCTAACGTTTTTGCCACCATGTGCCTCAATAAGAGCTTTATATTCGTCGCGTGAATGGTGTTCAAAGGTACCACTAATAACAATAGTGCGTCCTTCGAGTGCGGTTGAGGATTGTGCCGTTTGAGCAACTTGCATTTGTAGCCCAGCTTGTGTTAAGCGATCAATAAGTGCAATGTTCCGTTCATTAAGTAGGAAGGTACGCACACTCGAAGCTATGACTTCTCCTACACCATCAGTCTGGAGCAACTGGTCAATATTAGCCTCACGTAATGCTTGCATCGAACCAAAATGGCGAGCCAACCCTTTAGCAACGACTTTACCTACAAAGCGTATACCTAAAGCATAAAGTACTCGTTCAAAGGGCACCTGCTTGCTTGCTTCAATAGCATCGATAACCTTTTGTGCTGAGCGCAGACGGTTGCGGTCTTCACCCCATAAGTCAGCAAGTTTCAGATTGTAAAGATCAGAAACATCGCGTATCAAGCCGCGCTCAAAGTAGTCGTCTACAGTTTCTGGGCCGAGAGTATCAATATTCATAGCATCACGGCTGATGAAGTGCTCAATGCGTCCCTTTATTTGTGGCGGACAAGCTGTATCGTTGGGACAGTAGTGCGCTGCTTCGCCAGGATATCGTACAAGTCTAGCACCACATTCCGGGCAATTTTCAATAAAGCCAACAGCCATGCCCAAACGAGGGTTAGAGCCACGTGCGTCTGCATCAACACCTATAATTTGGGGTATTATTTCGCCTGCCTTTTCTACATATACGTAGTCACCTAAGTGCAGATCGAGCTGCTCAATAATATCAGCATTGTGTAGTGAAGCACGGCGAACTATGGTGCCGGCTAAAAGCACTGGCTCCATATTTGCTACTGGAGTAACTGCACCAGTTCGGCCTACTTGAAAGGTGACTTCTTGCAGCAGTGTGCGAGCACGTTCAGCTTTAAACTTGTATGCAATTGCCCAGCGCGGACTTTTGGCTGTGTAGCCCAGCGCCTGCTGCTGTTGTAGCGAGTTTACTTTGAGTACAATACCGTCGGTGGCTACGGGTAACTCGCGGCGATGTTCATCCCAATAGTCAATGTATTCGAAAATATCGTCAACACTATGGGCTATTCGAATATGCCTTGATACCTTGAAGCCCCAGCGACGTGCTGCCTCAAGGCGATCAGAATGGTTTGTTTCTGCAAGGTCGATTCCGAGCAGATGATAAAGGTACGCATCAAGTTGGCGTTTTGCTACTACTGCCGAACTTTTGCTTTTGAGTGTACCCGACGCGGCATTGCGCGGATTGGCAAAGAGTTGCTCTTCGCGTGCTTCGCGTTCGGCATTGAGTTTTTCAAAACTTTGCCAAGGCATTAGTATTTCGCCGCGTATTTCAAAGTCAGAAGGGCATCCACACTCAGGATTGATTACCAGCGGGATTGTGCGAATGGTTTTTACATTTGCTGTTACATCATCGCCTTTTATACCATCACCACGTGTAACAGCCCGTACCAAACGATAGTTTTCATATATAAGGGAGATACTTAATCCATCGAACTTTAGTTCGCAACAAATTTCAAAAGGTGCACCATTAAGTCCTTCGCTCACGCGGTTATAAAAGGCTTCAACGTCGGCACGAGAGTAGGTGTTGCCTAAAGAGAGCATCGGACTAGCATGCGTCACTTGAACAAAGTCGTTCGAAAGATCGCTACCTACGCGCTGGGTGGGCGAGTTGGAATCAGCCAGTTCTGGATGGAGTGCTTCTAGTGTAAGTAGTTCGCTCATGAGTTGGTCAAATTCCCTATCGGAAATGAGCGGTGCGTTGTTTACATAATAATGGTAGTTATGCTGGTGTAGTTCCCGACGTAACTGTGCAATGCGTTCGGTATCGGTCATAATGGTATGTAAGGAGGGGTATAATTAATTGTGTGCATACCTTCCTTTATCAAAGCTAAAACTGCAGTGTAAGGCCTTGATAAATGAAGTAGAGTAATTTCGTAAATGCAAAAATACAGAATGTTGCCAAGAAATTCGTAATTTTGCTCACGGAATTTCAACTGCAAGTCTGTAGCTAGATGTCAAAGCCAGTTTTAGCACTGCATAGGCATAGCCTTCAGCCTTTTACTCTTGCGACTTTGGTTAAAAATGCTTACATTCCTGCTGGTGTTTTGCATAGGCTTTGGTAGTATGTAAGCATAACATGCCCCTTCATATTTATTAAACACAAATGTTACTTTGATTATGCGTATAGACATTATCACCGTTCTACCAGAAATGTTGGACGGCTTTATCAATAATTCTATCCTTGCCCGTGCCCAAAAAAAAGGCCTTGTTGAGATACATGTGCATAACCTGCGCGATTATACAACAGACAAACATCGCCGTGTTGACGATTATCCATTTGGAGGATTTGCTGGCATGGTTATGCAGTGCCAACCTATTGATGCGTGCATTAGCGCCTTAAAAGCAGAGCGCAACTACGATGAAATTATCTTTACGACTCCCGATGGCGAACAGTTTAATCAGCCAATGGCGAACGAACTTTCACTGAAGAAGAATTTGATTATTCTTTGTGGACATTATAAAGGCATTGACTACCGTATACGAGAGCATCTTATTACAAAAGAGGTGAGTGTTGGTGACTTTGTGCTGACTGGTGGAGAATTGCCTGCTGCCGTAATGAGCGATGCCATTGTCCGTTTGCTTCCTGGCGTGCTTTCGGACGAGCAAAGCGCTTTAAGTGATTCGTTTCAAGATAATTTGTTAGCAGCTCCGGTTTATACCCGTCCGGCTGATTATAAGGGTTGGAAGGTGCCTGAAATATTGCTTTCCGGTCATGATGCCAAAATTAAGGAATGGGAATTGACTCAAAGTTTAGAGCGTACTAAGCGTCTACGTCCTGACTTACTCGAAAAATAAAGATTCGGATGGTTAAAGGAAACTCGTACAACCTCTAATAGAAAAAATCCCGCTATTGAGAAGTAATCTAAAATCTCGACACGAAGCACTACTTTAGCCGGCATCTGTAAGTAGTCGCCCCTTTAAAAGCCCATTTTTGCGAGATATTGTTCAAGTACAGTATCTCGCATATTTTTTTATTGCTGTCCTCTAAAACTTTTATATCCCAATTGATATTTTAATTTTATCGGACAGCCGAAATGATTATTGATGTAGGGAGCTTGTCAATGTGTAAAATCACTCAGAATTACCAGTTAAACATGTTTACCGGACAGCAATAATATTTTTTGAAGCATGTCCCAAAGAGTCCCAATAGAAACTTATAGGGGTCAGTAGATTTTTAGTGGGGATTAATTTTGCATAGTCAAAGTTAATTAAG
>CALCVT010000076.1 GCA_937906495.1 uncultured Prevotella sp. | reverse complement strand
TACGGAGGTCTGGATATGAGCATAGTTAATTTACACTAATTACGGTAGAACCAATCTTTTTAACTTTGCAAGTTAAACCCTAGCTAAAATTCTTTTTGGTATATGATTGCCCGTTTGAATTGTTCTTAGTGCAGTCGCTATGTGTTATTGTAGACCTGCTTTCTGATGGGTGTATCAAGCCAGTTCGATAACCGTGATGCCAGCGCCGCCAAACTGTACATGTTCATCGCGAAATTTACGTACGTCCGGTACAGTTTTCAAGTAATTTCTCACTAGTTCGCGCAAGGCACCAGTGCCCGTTCCGTGCAGAATGCGCACCTGCGTTTGTTCCAATTGAATAGAATCGTCTACAAAATAAGCAATAGCAGAGAGTGCCTCGTCAACGCGCATTCCGCGTATATCTATTTCTGGCTTAAAGTGCAGTTTCTTTTCGTACATAGCGTCGCGTGTCTCCTTGCTCACAAAGGTAGAAACTTTTGTTATGGTGTTCTCTGGTTTAGGCGCTTCTGCTGCTTCTAGACGTTTCAGAGCTACTTGTGTATACATCATCCCAAAGAGCACTTTTGCTGATTGGCCGCTTAGGCTTTCGATGCGTCCTACAGTGTTTTGTCCTTTGATGCGTACATAGTCGCCCGGTGTAAACGTTCCGTTTCGTTTAGTTGCGGTTGGGGCATTTTGTGGTGCTGGTCCCATATTTCCGCGCAGAGCAGCAGCAGCTGCTGCTTGGTTGGCAGCATGACGCTGTTTTCCGTTGCCTTCGCCCGATTCCTTACGTTGTTGTCGACGCTGAATCTTAGCGATTTTACGAGCTATGCGATCTTGCTCTTCATTATTTTCCTCAATTTTGCTTTTAAATTCAGCTAATTCGGCACGCACTTGTTTGGTTCGTTCCTTTTCGGCTTGCGCCTCTCTAATGGAGCGGATGGTATTTTCAATTTGTTTGTTCGATTGTTCGAGCAATTGTTTGGCTTCTGCTTTGGCTTGTGCCATAACGGTACGACGCTCTTGCTGGAAGTCTGTCATTTCCCGCTCATATTTAGCCATGGTATCCTCAAGTTGTTTTTCGCGTGCTCGGATATTACGGCGCCTATTCTCCCAATACATTTTGTCTCGTACGATATCCTGCAGGTACTTATCGCTCATGATGTAGTCTTGTCCCACAAGTTCGGCGGCGTATTGTATAACGTCTTCGGGAATACCTATTTTACGTGCAATTTCTACAGCAAACGAACTGCCAGGATTGCCAGTTTGCAGAATGAACAGTGGTTGCATTTGCGCTCTGTCATAGAGCATAGCTCCGTTCACAACTACTTTTGTGTTATCTGCAAAATGTTTAAGATTTTGGTAGTGTGTGGTAATGATACCATAGGTAGCATTTTTTACAAATCGGTTAAGAATAGCCTCGGCCAGTGCTCCGCCAATTTGTGGTTCAGTACCTCCTCCAAACTCGTCGATAAGCAGCAGGCTGCGTTGTCGGGCATGGCGCATCATTTCTTTCATGTTGAGCAGGTGAGAGGAGTAAGTAGAAAGGTCGTTTTCAAGACTTTGTTCATCACCGATGTCAATGAATATATCACTGAAGATACCTGGTTTGGAACGTTCATCTACGGGGACTGGCATACCGCATTGCAGCATGTATTGCAAAAGGCCCGCAGTTTTGAGGCATACCGATTTACCACCTGCGTTAGGTCCGGATATGAGTAAGATACGTTGCTCATGACGCAAGGTGATGTCGAGCGGAATCATTTTGCTTCCGTGGCGGGCAAGTGATTGTTGTAGTAAGGGGTGAATGGCTTGTACCCAGTCGAGTTTGGGCTCGTTACTTACCGAAGGTATGATAGCTCCGAACGATTCGCTGAAGAGAGTGAGAGCACGGAGATAGTCAATATGTGCCAAAAAGTGTAGCGAGTTGAGAATATCTGTGATATGGGGACGGATGTACGCTGTAAGTTCTTGTAAAATGCGAATGATTTCGCGGCGTTCAGCAGCCCGCAGTTCGCGAATTCGGTTGTTAGCCTCTACAACAGCAGCCGGTTCAATAAATACGGTTTTACCGGTAGCACTCTCATCGTGTACGATGCCTTTAATTTTACGTTTCAATGCAGGTGCCACGGGGATAACCAGTCGTCCATCGCGCATGGTCGGCGCTACATCGCGGTCAATGTATCCCAGGGTCTGTGCTTCTGTAATGATGGAGCGCAAACTATGCGATATGCTACGCACAGTTACCTCTACCTGATGGCGCAATGACAGGAGTTCGGCAGAGGCCGTGTCTTTCACTTTGCCATATTTATTGAGCACTTCGTCTATCCGACGTATTATATCGGGAAAAGTGGCTATGCCTTCAGCCATTTTAGCTAGTGCGGGGTATGTATATGGGGGGGATGTATTTTCGTCATTATCTCCCTCTACTCCGTTTGTTTGTTTAAATTTAGCAGAAGCCTTTTCATCGGCATCGGTAGTCTGTGTAAAGGCATTTACATAACCCAAAACGGTATAGATTGAGCGCTTGAGGTTAAAGAGGTCAAGTTCCTCGAGATAGGTGCGTTCAGGACGTACGTGCATCAAAGCTTCGCGTACGTCAAAGAATTCGCTTTCTATTTCGGTATCGCCGATACTCAAAAAGCGTGCAAATTCACCAGCTTCGGCCAATGCTTGCATCACTTCTTGATAGGAACTCGAAAATTGCAGATGCTTGTCAACCCACTCTGTTCCGAGTGACGACATGCAGCGTCCTTTGAGTAAGGTGCGTATGTCGGAAAAACCAATTTTCCTTTCAAAGTTCTCGGGGTATATCATTGTTTGTTAGTCTGTTTGAGTGCAAAAATACAAAAAAATCGGGGTTAATCCTGCATTCTATTTACACTTGGTGTGCCTTTGGGCTTGCTTGTGAGCTTATAGGGCATACTACCGGTGTCTGTTTGCAGAAATTAACCCCGATGGATAGGAAAAGTTTGGTACTAGGCTATGGCATATAAACTTACAAAGGCAATGTATAGATAAGTAAGCAAAATGCCTGAAATGAGCAAGTGTACGCTTCCAATAGTGTAGCCGCCGGATGTCATGTTGCCTTGTCCTGTGTAACGTTTGCTGCGTTCGGAAATGCCAGGGCAGTAGCGTAGCCACAGTTTATAAATTATCCAACCTATAAACAGTCCCCAAAGTGTGCCAGCTGTGAGGTCGCCAACATAGTGTACACCCAGATAAACGCGCGTCCAGCAATTAAGCAAAGCCCATGAATAAAGCCAAACTGTGAGTGTGCGGTTACGTATCATGAGCGTCAGGAAGGTGGCTACGGCCATAGTATTGGCTGCATGGCTTGAAAAAAAACCATAGCGCCCACCCCGGTAGTCATTGACTACATCAAGTGCATACATAATAAAGGGATCGTTGGTAGGACGAAAACGTGCGACCAAAGGTTTGAAGATGGTTGAGGCTACCTGATCGGCCAGCAGGATGCACAGCCCAATAGCTAATATTGTGCCGCATACTCCAACAAGGTCGTTGTTACGGATAATGAGGTAAAGCAGCAGGAATATAAGTGGTATCCATGTTGAGGTATGGGTGGCAGTCCATGCAAGCGAGTCAATGTAAAGCGAATCGCTTCCGTTTAATGCAAGAGTAAGTGTTTCGTCGAGTTGCGTAAACATCAGGTGGAATAGTTTTGCGCTCGGAGCATTTAGAATGTAGGACAAGAGGTTCAGGCTCGATATTTTATGGATTACGTAAAAAGCGCTTGTTTTAGTTGTGAGCCAATAATGCTACACCTTTTCGATGCCCTGCCCTTTAATCCAAGTTGTCTGGCCGTCGGGTAATTCAATTTGCAGCCATCCGCCTTTAAAGTTGTCAGTAATGATAACTGTTGTACCTTCGTGCAGAATTTGCTGTTTTTTGGCTGATGCAGTGGGGCTGTCAAAGGTATCGATTGTTTCGAGTACTACAGCTTGTTGTAATTGGGAATAGCGTTTGTTTTGCAGATAGGCAAAGGTTTGGCAGCCTATCCAAAGCAGTCCACATAGAATTGCTCCGAAAAATCCAGTTTTACGTAGAGCTATGCGTTGTGCCAGATAGTAAATTGACAGAAAGACTGCTGTTAACATCATCAGTCCCACTGCCCAAAGTCCCCAAATACTGCTGCTTTGTGAGTATATCAATTTCTTGAACCAGCTCACAAAGAACATTTCTGCTGGAGCATCAAAGCGGTCGGTTAGTTTTGCTTGTGTAAGTTCTAAGTTGAAGGCGGCATCCTCATCGGATGGAGTCTGTTTCAGTGTACGCTGATAGCAAAGTACGGCATTGCCGTAGTCTTTCATGCGGTAGTGACAGTTGCCTAAATTGTAGAATAATTGTCCAATGAGTACGTGGTTTGTGCTATCATTCTCTTTAGCTTCTGCCAATGCTCTGCGATAGAGTCGCACAGCTTCGGTATAGTTTTTCTGTGCGTAGGCCTCATCAGCTTGATTTTGGTGGTTGCTTGCAAAGACTGCTGCAGGCAACAGCAGGCAAGCTATGAATAATAATAGTTTGTGTAGCATATCTCGGGAATGTTTGAAGGAGAAAAGCATGGAAGAGGTGTTAGTTTCGTAACTTGCTCAGCAAATCAAGAGCCTGTTGGTATACCTCAGATCGTTCAGTGTTGCTGCTGGGTGCATATTGGGCAAACTCACAGGTCTGCATCAAATTGAGCAATTGATTGATTGTAGTCTCGTCGTGTCCCTTTTGGTTTAGCAGTTGCTTGATGTTTTCGTTATTAAGGTCAGCTTGACCAATACCAAAGGTATCAGTGAGATAGCCTATAAGTGCTTTGCTTATTGCAGAATAGAAAGCTGTTTGATCGGGGGCATTTATCAGTTTTTCTGCTTCGGCAAGGCGGGCCGCAACTTGCTTAGCTGCTCCTGAGCGACGGCGTTCGGCTGTATCGGTGTGGCGTTTCGCCCATTTGCGGGCAATAAAAATGCTTGCAGCGAAGACTGTTGCCAATACCAGATTGAGCAATGCAAAACTCCAGTTGCCCCAAGTTAACCAACTGGGTAATGCTTGCGGGCTATTAGCTGTGTGAATATCATGAATGTCGCTGCGCAGCAGGGCCAGCTGGTGGTCGACATCGGCATTTGAGCGTTCTCCTTTGCCTACATTAATGGTGAGCGGTTGTGTGCGAATGGTTTGATAGTCGCCTTTTTCGGTATCGAAGTAAATAAACTCAAGTGCAGGAATATCGTATTTACCAACGTTGCGGGGCACAAATGTATAGTCAAATGTCAGTTCACCAGTCAGTCCATCAGTGCTTACTTGCGTATTCTCATTGGTTTTGGCATCGTAGGTTTCGAAGTCGGTTGGGAACTTCATTGCTGGCGGTGTAATGAGCTTGAGGTTGCCAAGGCCTTTGAGCGTTACACGATAGGTTGCAAGGTCGTTGGTACGGATAGAAGGGTTAAGTAGTTTACCCTCTATCTCAAAGTGTCCTACAGCTCCTGAGAAGTTGGCAGGTTTAGGCTGAGGCAGTGCTTCGACTTGCAGTTTAAGTTCTGGTACTACTCTTCTGACTTTAACACCAATGGTTCCCCCTCCATTAAAGAAGGCATCAGCAAGATCCATGTGGCGATTTTGCTGCACAACAGTACAGTCGAAAGTAATACTCGGAATGAGGAGTTCGCCGCTTTGCTGCGGAAAAACAATGTATTCTAAAATAGTTCCTGTACGGTAGGTAGTACCATTGCGTTGTTCCAAAACAGTTTGTATTTGGTTGCCGGGCAAGGGTATTTCTTGCGAGATAACACCTTTAAAGTCTGGCTTGTTTGTGAGTTGTGTATTGGCTAAACCAACGCCAACGCGTGAGTGTACTTTGTAAGTAAGTAGAACTGCCTCTTGCTCGCGAACTTTGGTGCGGCTGGGGGTTACATCTATAAAGAGATCGCGTGCAGAAACCTGGCTGCCTGCTTGCTGTATACTCTCATCGACAGGTTCGCCTCCGTTTCCGTTGTTGGGCGAGTGGCTGCGATTGTTTTGTGTGCCAGCGCGGGCATCGAGAGTGATAGCTGCGCTTCGCAGAGTTCGGCCATTAGCTTGGATAGTTGCAGGTCCGATGGTTAGTTTACCCGATTTGCGTGCCGATAGAATGTAGGTATAAGTTGTGGATTCACTGTGCGAAGTCTTGCCGTTAATTATTTGGTATGAGTTGAAGGTCGAAGAACTTGGTCCGTTCAGTACTTCAAAATCGTTGAGCGAAGGGGGTGTAAAACGTGATACATCCGAGCTCGTTACGGTAAAGGATAGACGGTAGTATCCTCCGACGTCTTCAATTTGTGCTTTGAAAGTTTGTGCCCGCAATCCATGCAGGCAGCATATCATCAGGAGTATGCTTAGTATTCTATTCATCAGTAGTACGTAAGGGTAGGGTGAAACATGTGTGCAGTTTATTGGTAACTTTATGGATTATAGGATCAGGTATCCTTAATTTATGTACCTTATTACAAGTGTCCTGTTACCAGTTTTTGTCGAGTCCTTTTTGGCGAGGTTTTTGACCATTAAGCTTTTCAAGGGCACGGCGTTCAGCTTGACGTGCCAGATTTAGGTATTGTTCAGTTTGTTGTACTTCGCTTTGTTGTGGCTGTACCTTTGCATCAGCTTTTTGCTGTTGGGGTTGGTTGTCCTGCCCTTTTTGTTGGTCTTTTTGGTTTTGTTGTTGTTGATCTTGCTGGCTGTCTTTGAGTTGTTTTTGGCAGAGAGCCAGATTGTAGCGTGTGTCGTTGTCTTTGGGGTTCAGTCGCAGTGCCTCTTTATAATGGTCAATGGCAATGCGTAGCAGTTGCTGTTGTTGTTTGGGCAGATGTAAGGCTTGGGTTTGACGGATATAGCCACGGTTATGCCAGGCCATGGAGCGTATTTGGCTGTTTTTTTCTGTTTGTGTAACAATATTATAAAGGCTATCGGCTGCTTGAGTATTGTTTTGAGCCAGATAGGTATCAGCAAGATTAAAGGTAGCACGAGTGTTATTAGGATTCTTTTTGAGTGCTTGTAGGTAGTAATGTCCAGCTTCTTTGTATTTGCGGGCGTTAAAGCAGGCGTTACCCTGGTGCATAAGTCGGTATTCGGCTGTTTGGGCTTGAACAGGTTGAATAAATAGCATGGACAGCAGCCATAGCAGGCTGCCAGACAGGTATCGTTTCATTGCAGTATTGATGTTTAAGTTTGCACGTAAGTTGATGGCCCGTTTTATGTTAAGTAGCGGTCGGGCTGTGTCTTGTTAGTAGTTTACCCCATGAAGATAGGTTGCAAAGATACGACTATCTTATGAGAATCGAAGTATGCTCTGTTGGTTTTGAGCAATGCCTTGACAAGTAAAATAGCTTGCATGGTGTTCTGTAGGAGTATATCAAGCGAAAGTAGGAGGAAAACGTGTTCGTTTTCCTCCTACTTTATGATGCAAGTTATCGACAATGAGGTTCAAGCAAATACTTTAACTATCCGCTTTTTGGGGGGAGATGCTTGGTAGTGCCGATGAGTTATTTGCTGAAAAGACGAAAGCGTTTGAACAAAGGGTTTTCTGTTTCGTTAATGCAGATTTCGAGAATAAGGAGGAGAAGTACAATGAGTCCTACTGCCTGAAACTGTTCGTCGCGAGCAGTATACGAGGTGGTAGTGGCTGTTTGCTTGAGTCTTGACAACTGGCTTTGTAATTCCTCCTGGGCACTATTGGTTTGATCAAGGTGCAGATAGATGCCTTTGCCTGCTTGGGCAATGCGGCGGCAAAGTTCTTCGTTTAGAGCTGTGCGAACTGGATTTCCTTCACGGTCAGTAAGTACGCCTTCTGGGGTAGGAATTTCGGCACCTTGTGTTGAACCTACACCAATAACAAATACATTAATGCCTTTTTTGGCTGCGGCTTGTGCCGCCTCTTCGGCTCCGCCTTCATGGTCTTCACCGTCGGTTATCAGAATGATGGCTTTACCCACCTCTTTGCTGTCAGTAAAGCTATTGCATCCCAATTCAATGGCTGCAGCCATATCGGTTCCTTGCAGGGTGACCATGTTGGTTGACAAGGCATCGATAAAGAGTTTGGCCGAGGCATAGTCAGGCGTAATGGGCAACTGGGGATAGGCCTCGCCAGCAAAAACACCAAGACCAATCTTGTCATTCTTCATGCGGTCAACCATGTTGGACAATAGCAGTTTGGTGCGGTCCAAACGGGTGGGTAGAACGTCGCGGGCCAGCATGGAGTTTGACACATCGACCATGACTACAGCCTCAATACCCTTGACCGACTCTTGTTGTTGCTTGAGTCCGTATTGAGGGCGGGCAATCATGATGATGAGACTGGCTGCAGCTAAGGTAAGAATGGCTACTTTGATGTGTTGTCTACGTGGTGAACGCCCCGGCATCAAAGCCTGAAGTAGGGAGGCATCTCCCAACCGTTTCAAGTTGCGTCGGGTTGCCCGGTAACCTAATGCGTAAATAAGTATGGCTGCTGGCAGTAACAGCAGCAGATAGAGGTATTCTGGATTCAGAAACTGGAACATAGTCTAAGGTAAGCTGTAAGGGTTGCGGAAATACGCGGAGTCTGTTAGCTTGGAGATGATGAACTTAGGGCAGGCGTCGAAGCCATGTAAAGCGTAGCAGCATTTCGAGCAGCAGCAAAATAAGGGCTGCTATGGCAAAAGGTTGGTATGCCTCATAGCGGCGTTCATAATTGTTGATTTTAAGCTTGGTTTTTTCGAGTTTGTCAATGTCGCTGTATACCTGTTTGAGCGATTGGCGCGAAGTTGCTCGATAAAAGGTTCCACCTGTAGCATGGGCAATCTGCTTGAGGGTAGTTGGGTCGGCAGTTGCTTCCATTTGAGCTGAATATACTTCACCATTTGGTAACTGGGCTACCGGCACGTTGACCTTTCCCTCAGAGCCTAACAGAATGGTGTAAACTCTGATACCGCAGGCTTTAGCTAAATCGGCAGCCATCAGTGGGGAAATTTCGCCCGTGTTGTTGGCACCGTCGGTAAGGAGTATTACAACTTTGCTCTTGGTTTTGCTTTGCTCCAAATGCGAAACAGCACTAGCAATGCCCATGCCAATAGCAGTTCCAGGCTGAATGATGCCGTCAGCTTGTAGTTGGCAGCTCACACCTTTAAATGTGCGGAGCAGCATGCCGTGGTCGGTAGTGAGCGGACATTGTGTGAAAGCTTCACCGCCAAAGAGAGTTAGACCAATATTATCGGATTTGCGTTCGTTAATGAAGCTCATGGCTACATCTTTAGCTGCCGAAAGGCGGTTGGGCGAAATGTCGGGTGTCATCATACTTGTTGAGATGTCCATTGTAAGCATGATGTCTATGCCTTCTGTTTCGCCACTTCGCCATGAAGTGTTAGTTTGAGGGCGTGCTAAAGCTGTTACAAGCAGTATGTAGGCAAAAGCTCTGAGAAAAAACGGCAGGTGCACTAAGCGGGTGCGCCAGGTTACTGGTGCTTTGCGGAATGCCTCAGCCGAGGCAACGGTAAAGGTGGCCTCATGTCGCCTTTTGAACAGAAAATACCACAGCACATAGGGTATGAGCAGTAGTAGAAGAAGAAAATATGCAGGACTGGCAAAAGTCATGTTTGTGAATGAATAGGAGAGAAGGTAGTGTTGAAACTTTGGCAGTAGATGTTGTATTTTTTACATCCGCTTATCTATGATGGGCAAGGCTATAAGCATGTAGGCTGATAGCACCTTTAACCAAAGCAGTTGTACAAGTCGTATAGAGTAGCGGCAAGTAGCAGGAGAGCCGTCAGCGAGAGTAAAATTGAACCAATGGTCATAGCATTGCGCAGGCTGTGCTGCTTTTTGTCCGAGAGAGTTTGGAACTCTACGCGAGGTTTGGGCTTTTCAATAGGTTCGACTTTAGTTGTTTGCACATAGTTAAGTGCAAGAACCAGGCTGCGGTCCTGTTCAGAAAGACTTGTGCGGTGCTTAGCAAACTTTACAAGGTCGGCTTGTATGAGCACTTCTTTGAGTTCTGCCATTGCTTCTTGATTGTCAGATGCACAGAGTTCGTCAATAATTTCGGCCGTTGTCATTTCGAGTGCATTGAAACCGAAACGTTGTTCAAGGTAACTGCGTAACGTGTCGGTAAGTGCAGTGTAGTATTCCTTTGGATCATCGGCCGGCTTTTGACGGATGTGCTCTATTTGGGTGAGCGCACTGATGTGGGCAGGTACCGGTGGCATGATAACTACACGACGTGTAATGAGCCGTGGGTCGGACATACGTATAAATAGTATGATGGCGCCCAGTGCCGCTAATATGGCAGCCAATGCCATTAAGGTAATTCGCCACGACCATTCGAAGGGAAGGTCTACAACGCCATGCGGGCCGTTGAATTTGTCGATATGCACGGTATCTACGGCGAGTGTACTGACCTTAAATCCTAAGTTTCCGTGTGATGCGTATTCTTTGCCGTTTACCTTGACTACGATAGGCGGAATGGCATAGAGGGCCGAATCGAACGAGGTAATGGTGTAGCAACGGGTAAGTTCAATGCGCTTTCCGTCATTTAGCTTTATTGTATCTATGCGTCCGTTATTAACAACCTCAACTCCTTTGGTGAGTTGCTGCTTAGGTTGGAAGTACGGCCAGTCAGCCTGCTGTCCGGCCGGCATGCTGCATTTAACGCGAAGCTGCACCTGTTCGCCAATCAGAATGTTGGCTGTATCGAGTTTAGCCTCGACAGATATCTGTGCTTGGGCACCTATCGTGGTGCAGAGTATGACAAACAAAGTCAGGAGCAGTCTTTTGGGATAGTATGATAGCATTGTTTGATGATTTGTGTATAGCCTCCGTACCGCATGGGGTGGCGGCTGTAGCTGAAGAATGTTGGTGCGCTGAAGCACAGTACAACTATCTGCGTGCAAACAGATTCATGAGTGGTTTGACGTAATCGTTGTTCGTGGCTATTGATGCCAGATCTACACCATTTTTATGGAGTAGTTGGTTGAGTTTTTCCTGCTCTGTGCGCCACCATATTTCCTGCTGTTTGCGTACGATACTACTAGAGGTGTCAACAAATTGTTCGTGTCCAGTTTCAGCATCGACTATCTTTATGAGTCCCACATCGGGCAGTTGGGCCATGCGGTTATCGTAAATGCGCAACGCCACAAGGTCGTGTTTGCGTGCAGCTACAAGCAGTGGCTGCTCAAAATTTCCGGCATCGAGAAAGTCGCTCATAACAAAGGCAATGGAGCGTTTGGTCATTACCTTAGTCAGATACTTCATTGCTGTGCCGATGTCTGTGCGTTTGCCAGTGGGCTCAAAGTTCAACAATTCACGAATGATGTAAAGTACATGCTTACGGCCTTTTTGAGGTGGAATAAACTTTTCAATACGGTCTGTAAAGAATATGACGCCTACTTTATCGTTGTTTTGCATGGCCGAAAATGCCAATGTAGCAGCAATTTCAGCAGTCAGTTCGCGTTGGGTACGATTTTGTGTACCGAAGCGTTGGCTGGCCGAGAGGTCTACAACGAGCATGAGTGTAAGTTCGCGTTCCTCCTCGAATACCTTGATAAAAGGCTTGTTCATTCGGGCTGTTACATTCCAGTCTATATCGCGTACATCGTCGCCCGGCTGGTATTCGCGCACTTCAGCAAACGACATACCTCGTCCTTTAAAGGCCGAATGGTATTCGCCTGCAAATATATTGTTGGTCAGTGCCCTGGTTTTAATCTCCAGGCGTCTGACGCGACGCAAAAGCTCTGAGGTTTCCAATATTGTCAGCAATTGAAATGAGGGTTCAACACAAGTTCAAGTCATTGCGCACCTGTAACCACTGTAGATTAATACATGAGGTTGCAGGTGCGTCTTCAACGATTGGATGCAATTTAGGGCACCTCTATTTTGTTAAGAATCTCGCGTACAATGTCGTCGGAAGTGATGTTCGAAGCTTCGGCCTCGTACGAAAGGCCAATGCGGTGGCGCAATACATCAGCTGCCACTTCGCGTACATCTTCGGGCACTACATAGCCACGACGTTTGATAAATGCGCATGCACGCGAAGCAAGTGCCAAATTGATGCTGGCACGAGGCGAACCACCAAAGGCAATGTAGTTCTTGAGTTCCTGGAGCTTATATTGTTCGGGGTAGCGTGTAGCAAATACAATATCAGCAATGTATTGTTCGATGCGTTCGTCTATATATACTTGTTTAACTAACTGGCGGGCGGCAACAATACGTTGCGTGTCTGTCACAGCTTTCGGTGTTTCGAAGCGGTCGTCAATGTGGGCACGGATAATGCGTTTTTCCTCTTCAATGGTTGGATAGTCAATAATTACTTTCATCATGAAGCGGTCTACTTGTGCTTCGGGCAGTTCGTAGGTGCCTTCTTGCTCAATGGGGTTTTGTGTGGCCAGTACCAGGAACGGTTCTGGAAGTTTGAAGGTGTTTTCACCAATAGTAACCTGATGTTCCTGCATGGCCTCAAGCAGCGCACTTTGAACCTTGGCCGGGGCACGGTTAATTTCGTCGGCCAAAACAAAGTTGGCAAAAACAGGCCCCTTCTTAACCTTGAAAGTTTCGTCCTTCTGGCTGTAGATAAGCGTACCAATAACATCAGCGGGCAGCAAGTCGGGAGTGAACTGCAAACGGCCGAATTGGGCCTCAATAAGCGAAGCCAACGTTTTGATGGCCAATGTTTTGGCCAAACCAGGGACACCTTCAAGTAAGATGTGTCCATCAGAAAGCAGGCCGATAAGCAGGGAGTTGATAAGGTGTTTTTGTCCAACGATGGTGCGGTTCATACCCTCGGTGAGGTCGGTGATAAATCCGGTTTCAGCCTCAATGCGGGCATTGAGTTCGCGAATATCTATACTTGCTGACATATTATTTTCTTCTTTAGTTTGATTATTCAGATGCAAAATTACTCGTTTTCATGAGATATAGCCGTATCTGTGCTTTAAAATTCACTAAACAGGTTGTTGCACGCTGTCTCTTTGCTATGTGGTGAACTCTTGGCTTAAGGTGATGCGACATATGCACCATTTTGGGGGTAAGTTATGGTGTGTATAGTTTGGTGCGTTGTTGTTATTGTAGTCTGAAAAGGCGGATACCTATCGACGTGGGGTGTTCGCGTAGATATTGGCGCAGCGTCTTAGGTTCTTCAACCACCCGGTGATGGATTGACGAGGCATTAAGCAAGTGCAGTTTGCCGTCTTTGCCCCATACTGCAAAACCAAGATGCGAATAGTCGAGTCCTGCTTTACGCGTAACGATGGCTATGAGGTCGCCGTCGTGTATCACCGACAATTGTTGGTTTGAAAGTCCTGTGCTTGCTGCAGGCAGATAGTTCCAGCGAATACCATTATACTGGCGTTCGAGCGAAGCTATGCTGTCAATCCATTCGGGATGGGCCTTCAGCATGCGGTATTTTGATGGATTGTGCGACATATAATAGTTGCGAGTTTGCCCTTTAGCTGTGAAGTGCTGATTATTCTTTACTTCCTTAATTATTCCGTTTTGGGCTTGAGTATTATTCCACCAGTCAAAGTAGTGTAAACGCGAAAGGTATCCATTGGGCTTGCCGTTGCGATATCGTAGTGTGGCTAAATTGTGGCAGTATGCTTCGAAGGAGTCGCTGTGTTGCCTTTTAGTCATAGCCAGAGCCAATACTGTTTCAACAAGTGTTGTACAATCCAGTTGCTTGAGGTTGACTACAAGTTTTTCGGGATCGGCAACTTCGAGGGTTGCAGCAACGTAGGGTACTCCAATAAATTGGCGTGCATAGAATAGAACATCGTTTTGCCCCGTTTCCATGCGTAACATTTTAACAATGTGTGCCGAATCGGCTTGGGTATAGAGTGTGTTGCCAAGCAGATTGTCCGAAGATTTGTTGTCGGTATGCTGGGATAATGCTTGTGTTGTAGAGGGTTGAGATTGCGGTTTATCCGTTTGGCATGCTATGGCTGTAAAAGGCATATTGATAGCTAGACAACTTGCAAGTAATAGGTGTTTCATGATTGATAAAACAAGAAACCGCGAACATGCACCAGTCCGTATAGGTTCGGACCAGGGTGGCAGTTCGCGGTTTATGTATTTAAAAGTGGAAATTACTTTTATTTAATAAGGTCTACCGAACGCTTGATAAAGTTGCTGAGCGCTTCACCCTTCAGTAAGCCGTTCTGCAATAATGCCAAGTCAATGAGTTGAGATACCACAGGATTTTGCTGTGCGTAGTTGGCCCAAAGTTTACGGCGGGCATCCTCCTGTGCAGCAATCTCATTGTTGCACTGCTTAAGCATTTCCTTGTCATCGTCGGTCAACTCTTCAGTTTTTTTATTCTTCTGGCTCTCTTCAATAGCCATGTGGCGAGCGTGGAGTCCCTTCAGTTCATTCTCAATGGGTTGCATCTGCTCGTTGAGCGAAGCCTTCATGTCGATGAGCACTTCCTTTACCAAGCGGTGGTCAGCATTGAGTACCAGGTTGTACATGTCGGGCATTTCACCATAGAAAGCCATGCCTTGCTGGTAGCGGCTCATTTCCTTCATACGGCGCATATATTCGCTTTGTGTAATGACGATAGGAGCTCCAGCCTCGCCCATAGCAGCAGTTTCAACATGGAATTCAGCTTTTTCAATTTTGGGCAGGCGAGCGGTGAATACGCCGTTAATACTGTCGGCCTCATCGCTTTCAATAGCCGTTTCTGTGTGATTTTCCTTTTGAATCAGGCGGTCAATCACATCGCCGTCAACGCGGCTGAAGCGGCTCTTCTCAAGTTTCTGTTCGAGCATACCAACAAGCGCAGAGTCGAGTTGTCCATCAAGCAGCAGCACATTGTATCCTTTGTCTTTAGCAGCTTGAATGTAGGTGTACTGTTCGTCGCTGTCGGTAGCATAAAGGTATATCAAGTTGTCGTTCTTGTCGGTCTGGCTCTCTTTAATTAAGTTACGGTATTCTTCGTAAGTGAAGTATTTGCCATCAACATCCTTGAGGAGGGCATAATTCTTCGCTTTGTCGAAGAAGTCCTGCTCAGAAAGCATACCATAGTGGATGAAGAGTTTAAGATCGTCCCACTTGTTTTCGAAGTCAGTGCGGTCAGACTTGAAGATAGATTGCAAACGGTCAGAAACCTTTTTGGTAATGTACGAAGAGATTTTCTTTACGTTTGCATCGCTCTGCAAATAGCTTCGGCTCACGTTGAGCGGAATATCCGGTGAATCAATCACACCGTGAAGCAGGGTCAGAAAGTCGGGTACTATATTCTCAACCTGGTCTGTAACGAATACCTGATTGCAGTAGAGTTGAATCTTATTGCGATGTATCTCAATGTTATTCTTGATGCGGGGGAAGTAGAGTACACCCGTAAGGTTGAAGGGGTAGTCAACATTGAGGTGAATCCAGAAGAGCGGCTCATCAGACATGGGATAGAGCTGGCGATAGAACTTCTGATAATCTTCATCTTTTAGCGAGGCCGGTGTTTTGGTCCATAGCGGGTTGGTATCGTTAACGATGTTGTCTTCATCGGTCTCGGTTTGTTTACCATCTTTCCATTCGGTCTTTTTACCAAAGGCAATAGCTACCGGAAGGAAACGGCAATACTTGTTGAGCAGTTCGGTTATTTTATCTTTTTCAAGAAATTCGGCACAATCGTCCGAAATGTGGAGCACGATGTCGGTACCGCGGTCTGCCTTTTCGCAGCTGTCAATTTCGAATGCAGGCGAACCATCGCACGTCCATTTAACGCCTTCAGCGCCTTCGCGATGACTACGCGAGAGGATGTCCACACGGTCGGAAACCATAAACGAGGAGTAGAAACCAAGGCCGAAGTGACCGATAATTGCCGAAGCATCATCTTTGTACTTTTCGAGGAAGTCGTTTGCACCCGAGAAGGCAATTTGATTGATGTATTTGTCAATCTCTTCGGCTGTCATACCGATACCACGATCGCTGATGGTGAGTGTCTTAGCCTCTTTGTCTACACTGACACGTACGGTGAGGTCGCCCAATTCACCTTTGAAGTCGCCCTTCATAGCCAGTGTCTTGAGCTTTTGTGTTGCGTCTACGGCATTGCTCACAATTTCGCGCAGAAAGATGTCGTGGTCGCTATAGAGGAATTTCTTGATTACAGGGAAGATGTTTTCGGTAGTTATACCTATTTGACCTTTTTGCATGGTTAGTTGTTTTTTTTGAGTGAATTATACTTGCTACTTAAGCAAACTCCATGCCATTGCAGTTCCGCTTAATGTAAATGTGTTGTATGTGTACGTTCTGGCAGTCGTTACAGGCTTAACTGACAGATTCGTCGCATTGGTTTGTAGAAGCATATTCGGCATTTGCTGGCAGTTTACTTGTATGTTCCCATA
The DNA here is from genome assembly GCA_937906495.1 of uncultured Prevotella sp. GTDB lineage: Bacteria > Bacteroidota > Bacteroidia > Bacteroidales > Bacteroidaceae > Alloprevotella. The sequence goes on along the minus strand of CALCVT010000076.1, from coordinate 7,951 downwards.
GGTTGCTGTTATGTATGGGCGTTTCAAGGTGCGCAGAGTATATGTTGTGGTTGTGTCTGGTGATGTTGCATCATGCAGCTACTCCTTATATATATGGAAAGTCCTAATTGATGCGTAGTAAAGGAGTATAGCAAAATGGGGGAGCAGGGCAGTAAGCAGAAGTTGCTAACAGATTATCTAACCGCAGGCTGTTAAGCTAAAACTAAAAAGTTGAAGCTGACCAGGGGTACGTAGTGGAGCGTTTGGGGATATGCTACCAAAAGGCGCGCCACTTGCTGACTGTTTAGGTGGCGCGTCTTGTCTTTTTTACTATAGCTTAGGTAGAATTATCATGTCCCCGGCGGGCAGTCAGATTTTGAAGAGACTACATGGTTTCAGAGTTTGCCGTTTCAATTTTTCCACGCTGTTTGCGTCCGTCCATACTGATAAGTAGGGGGGTATCAAAGTGTACCATCCGCAGGTGGGTGCTCTCGTAGGTTGCAGGCTGCTCATTGAGCCAGTCTTCGTCAAAACTTCCGTCGTCGGCATAGGGCCGTATTGTAAAATAGCCTACTCCTAAGGATGTTAGATTTTGGAAGAAATGAGTACCTTGGCTGGGATCGATACGGTATGAAGGTAAACCACATTCTACAATGATTCGTGCCTGACTGATGTGTGGCCATTTTACCGGGATACCCAACCAGGGGTCTGAACTTCCCCAGCGTCCCGGGCCTACTAACACGTAACCTCTGTCTTCGCGAATCATTTGTTCGTTTAGCTGTGCCAACTCTTCGGCTATCTGTTCGCTCAGAGCCGGATTAAAGTTTTCACTGCGCACATACACAAAGTCTTTCACATCGGCTATACTGCCGTTACCTAATACCGAGTGGCTGCTTAACAGGAGGCGTTCGCCTTGTATGGCATCGTATGAAGCCGATACATCCTCCGAGCGGTCAACGATGGGGCGTATCTGTAGTAAATAGAACCAGGCTTTTCCGCTGCTTATTTGCATGGCAAACTCTATTTCAACCGGACGTCCCATTTCTTTGGCTCCTATTTCGAGTAAGGCTCCTATATTGTTGGCCAGTGGGAAGGTGTTGGCTTGCAATATGCTGTTGAACGATACAATGCGGCGTCCCGGACCATATTGTAATCCAGGAACAAGCCGTTGGTTTTGCAAGTCGTAGGTCGAGAATATATATCGGGCAGCAGGATCGTCGGCCGGGTAGTCTGTAAGTTGCAGCGTGCTCAGGTTAAAAGCATCGTCGGTGCTAAAGTCGGGTGCCAGGTTACGCAGGTCGAGAGCCAGAAAGTTGCGTTGTGTTTCGCGTAAAGCATATTCGGGCGAACCTAATTGTAGAATGTGTTGTGGGTGTGCAGGCGAAAAGCGCAAAGCTGTACCTCCGTCTACAATGTGCTTGCCAAGTCCGAGCGCGATGGTTGCAATGCCTTCCTCGGGTTTTTCGTTGCCAATGGGGTAAAAGTTGAGCGAGCGCGCCACTCCCGAGAGTGTCGGGAAAAAGTAGTTGCCGTGAGTTTCGCCCACAACTTCTTGCAGCACAATAGCCATCTTTTCCTGGTCTATCAAATTTTGTGTTGCTGTAAGATAGGCTTTGCTGTCGCGATAGAAGACAGAAGCATATACAGCCTTGATGGCCGAGCGTACCAAACGTAGGGTCTCTCGTTCGTCAGCCATACGTGGAATCATGTAAGTGGCGTAGATGCCGGCAAATGGTTGATAATGCGAGTCTTCGAGAATACTCGACGAGCGGACTGCAATAGGGCTGTTGCCAACTTTGAAAAGGCTGAGCAGGTCTTCAAGCAATTCGTCCGAGAGTGTAGCCCTTTCAAAGGCCGCCAATATCTCTTCGTCGGGTGCATCGCTCAAGGCAATGGGGTAAAGTCCGTTGCGTTCCATAAACTCGTCGAAGATGTCGGTGCATATCACGACCGTCTTCGGGATATTTACGTGGCAATTCTCACAGTCAAGGTGTGGGTAGCGCTTAACCAGTGTCCCCATAAATGCCAGGCCGCGCCCTTTACCTCCGAGCGATCCGTTACCGATGCGGGCAAAGTTGCTGTATTCGTCAAAGCGTTCCTTTTGATAGATGGCTACGACACCAGCATTTTTCATCCGGCGGTAGCGTACAATGAGGTTGAATATAAACTCGCGTGCCTCGTCCATGTTGGCATATTGCGACACATCGTGGGCTTTTAATATTTCGGCAGGTGGAAACATGGCACGTGAGTAGAAGAAGCGCGAAAAGTGATTGTGCGACAAGTGGTAATGCAGTGCTTCGTCGGGTATTTGGAATACCTTTTTCTGCAAATCCTTGAGGTTTGTGATGCGAAGCAATTCCTGGTGGGTCGTGGGGTCGTCAATGATGAAGTCACCAAATCCAAAGTGTTTCATGATTTCGCCCCGGAGGTCTTGCGGGTAGCTCTTCGAACGTTTGGGAATGAAGGGTGCATTGAGCTCGTTGGCATAACGTTCGTTTTCAATTTCGCTCGACTCAAGTATGAGGGGGATGTGTCGGTTCATTCGGCGCACTTCCTTGCCCAACCGATAACCGGCCAGCGGGTCTTTCGTTCCTTCGCGGCTGAAGCTCATGTCCGATACTACACCAAGTATGTTGTCGGGATAGGTGTGCAGAATGTTGATGGCCTCTTCGTAGGTGCGCGCCAGCATAATTTTGGGGCGTCCGCGCATGCGCAGCATTTTGAGGTGGTCGTTGAGTGCCTCTTTCGAGAACTCACGGCTTTGCTCAAGCACCAGTTTGTAAAGATGGGGCAATGCCGATGAGTAGAAGCGTATGGAATCTTCGACCAGTAAAATGGTCTGCACGCCAGCCGAAGGCAGGTCGTCAGGTGCATTCAGTTTGTCTTCTATCAGTTTGATGATGGCTAACAGCAACTCTGAGTTTCCCAGCCAGGAAAACACGTAGTCAATGTTCGATAAGTCTTCGCCTGCTACCCGGCGGCTTACCTCCTTCGAGAATGGCGTAAGCACTACAATGGGTATGTGCGGGTAGCGTTGTTTAATGGCTGTTGCTGCCGAAAAAATATCTTTACCTGCCATATTAGGCATTACGATGACCAGTTCAAAGTTGCGTTCTTTAAGGTATGTCAGTGCTTCTTCGTCGGTGGTCACTTGCGTAAAGCGGGGTGGATATCGCAGGTTGAGGGCTGTATATTCATTAAATATCTGTTCGTCTACGCGTCCGTCGTCTTCGAGCATGAAGGCATCGTATTTGGTAGCGATGAGTAGCACATTGAGTATGCGCTTATTCATGAGGTCTGCGTAGGGGGTGTCGCGCAGCACAAGTTCTTTGAGCGATGGAGTCATGGTATTTGATATGAGTTTAGGCTGTTTATGCCATTGTTTAAGGCTAATAGTTAATCACTTGATAAGCCGTGCAGTCTGCATAGCGCTGCAGGAGGTCGATGGTCAGGTTTATGGTATCTTCCAAGTTCTGTTGGTCACCATCGTAGCCATTTATTAGTACCAGTAGCAAGTGGGTGTCTGGGCTGAGCATGGTGCGGGTGCTGTCGCTGGTTGGGGTGGCAAAAGCACCTTCTTCATCGCGGTAAACCGGTAGGTTTTCAATGTTGAGTGCACCTCGTCCAATGCCTTCGTAGGGTTCTCCCTCCCGGCCAAAATCAAGTTCAATGCAGTTGCCGGCAATTTTTTCGGCATCGAGGGCAGCTGTTGAATAACCGCTAAAGAGCGAAGCAAGATTTACCAGGTCGACCAGCGTATCAACTGAATATAGTTCTTTACCCTGCAATACCCGTCGGGCCAATTGTTCGCAGGCCGGACGGTAGCGGCTGGGGGCTTTGCCTGCAGCTTTGTAGGCAGCGCGCGTAGCGGCTATGCCTGAACGATGTTTAATGGTGTCAGGGGTATAATTTTCGCGCAGCATGTCGGTATAGTGCGTAATTTCAGCCCACAATTCAGGCTGCGTTGCGCTATTACTGACTTCTGCATAAATTGCCGCTCCCGCAAAAGTGGGACAAATGGCCTTGAAGGCTTCGGTGGGTAGAATCGTATACATAGGGGAATGTGGATGATTAATAGAGTGGGGAGTACTGCCTGTATCAGACAGTTACTGCCGGGGGTAGAATGGTCTGCAAGATAGAGACTCTACAGCAAGGTAAAGTTCGGTAAATTTTGCGACATGGTCAAACGTTTGGCCAGATTTCGTGCGGTTTGTTCTCTTTTAAGCCTTCTGCACCTCCTGTTTGCCTTGAATACCCAGGCGGCCCGCGTTTGCATCTTGCGGGCCTCGCGTTCTAACTTCCTTATTTCTTTGGTATAAACGCTGATACCTTCAGCGTCTCCACGTTCGAAGGCCTCCTGTTTTTTCTTCTGGGCCTCTTCAAGGCGTTTGTTGATGTCGTCGAGTTTCTGCTTGGCTTGATCTGAATTAATGACCAGCCGCACCGTCCGTACGTCTTGTGCGTTCATATACAAAAAGCGTGTTACTATTGGTTTTTACGCCAAAAGTAACACGCTTATGCTATAGATGAAAAGACAAAAAACTTCAATCCACAGGCTCGTCTTCAGGATAAAAGCCGTTTTTCTGTGCGTAGTATTGCCAGGTGTGGCTATCATACTTGCCAGACTGTATTTTTTTATATCGTTTATCTCGTTCTCTTAATTCCTTCCGTATTTTGTAACCTTCTTGCCATTCTTTCATCCTTTTATCTTGTTCTTCGCTCCATTTCCGGAATCGTTTACTCGAAGCGTATAGAATCGAACATATAATAAAAAGTATAGCAAACAGAATAATCGGCACGTATAGAATTGTTTCTACGATTATTTCAAGTAGTTTGTATTCTTCCATAACGTTATATTTTTACGTTCAACTTCTACCGCAAATATACGCCTTTCTTGTTATTGGTACAAGCTATTGTACACTATTACACAAAGGTTTAGGAAAGTTTAGTGCAGTGCTAACATATAGGCGGCATAAAGGCGTAGGCGCAAGCCGAGCGGCATGGGGCGGCTCAGAGCGCGGAAATACTTGAAGTATACAACGATAAAGTCGTTTCCGTCGAGCATGAGCTGCCGCGTGTGCCCGTCGTTCCTGATGCTCCAACCTTTGAAGCGAAGCCAGCGTATGGCAATATACTTTAGGTATCCGTCGTCCGCTGTGGCGCGATAGCTTGTCGTGAGCGGCAGGTTGTATAGCAGGAGTTTGTGCATGGGGCGCACGATGCGCAAAATATGCTTGATTACTTCTTTCCGGGTGTGGTTGTGCATGGGGTGTTGGTATTAGTGATTTCTGTTTGCCGGCCATTTGCTGCAGGCTTGGTGTCCGGCTATCGCACCAGTGCCCAGAAGGCAGCCACGAAGCGGTTGCCCAGTACTTGCGCCATGTGTTCTTTGAGCACCTCGGACGAGATGTACCAGGAGCGCGACTAAAAAGGTTGAGGGAAAGATTGCGGGTATTCGGTTCTTTTGTACTATATTTGCAACCATGAGAGGCGTTTCAGGCAGTATGCGTATATAATGCTTTACCCGTGTGCTTTGCATCTCGGGGCAAAGCTATAAGAGTGCCCCGCTGTAATTATTAATTTATATACAAAAGAACAATGATTTTGACAGACGATATGCTCAAAGAGGCTTTTGATTTTAGAGAGGCCGAGTTATGGGATTGGCTTGAAGATGTCGACTTGTTTGCCTTCAGACTCTCAGATGGTGAAATAGGTTATTGCTCAGTGCTGGGCTATAACGAAGAACATTATGCGCTGACCTTTTACCGGGGACGAAAAGGCTTTACTTCCTATTATAAGTCGCTTGAGTACAATGACTTCAACTATGCTTATCAGAGCTTTATTAACATGTACGAATTAGACTATCTGAGTTGCGACTACATGCAGGCTGCCGATTTAGAAGAGCATACGAAGCGCCGCATCCGCAGTTATGCCAAAAAGAATGGACGTACAATAAGCAGGCATAAAGGTTGGCCAGACTTTACTTCTTATAAACCTGGCAAAGTGTTGTTTGGAATGGATAACGAGCAGGATGCCAGTGATATAACCGAGGCACTGCATGCAGCTAACTGGCTGGCCTGCAAACTCGAAACCACCGACCGCGAGATTCTTGGCTTTAGTGATGATGCAGAGTACCCTGATGATGAAGGCGGTATAATGGTGCCATTTTTAGAACCCGACGGAAGGGGGGGCTATACCTTGGGAACTACAGCAATACCTGCCCGTATGCCTGTGACTTACGTGGCTCCTGTGTTTGAGAATGCCATTTTAGCCCACCAAGTCAGAGGTCTTCCCCTGGAGGAAGAGTGGATGCTTAAACTGGTGCATCTTACTGCAAAAAATACGAGTGATGATGGCAAGAATAGTTTTTTTGTGACGATGCTCTTAGGTTTTTCGCGCAACAGCGATATTCCTTTTAACATAACGAGTGAGTGTTGTTGGATTGAGCAACCCGACGAAATACTTAACGGTGTTGCCCGACATTTGATAGCAAAGGGCTATAGACCATCCTGCATCTTTGTTTCAGACGACCATACCTACCATCTGCTCAAGGACTTTTGCGATAAGTGTTGCATAACACTTGATAAAGTAAAAAGAATTGAAGAGTTGGACAATCTGGCCAACTTTATGTTCGAGAACCTGGCTTGATAAGAAGTGCCGGCAACCGGTGTTGCGTTCTTTACACTCCGTGTAGAATGATTGACATCCCACTTCGGTTATCTGATAGCATGCTTCTGTTGTTTCTTTAAGTAAGGGGCAGGAGTGTGTTGCCCCTTCCCTCACCACTTTTTTATTGGTAAGAGTGTATGGAGGTGCATCGTGTAATTTACATAAAACCCAATGCACCGGCAGACAAATACCTGGCAACGTATAGAAGTTTGCGTAAGCATAAGGTTGCAGCAGACGATGCTGGATGTCCCAATGGCTTTAGCGATGCAGATGCCCTGGTATGAACAATAAATAAATTTTAGTTTGATGAAAGCCTACGATGTATGTATGACGATAGCCGGTTCTGACCCTTCAGGCGGTGCCGGCGTGCAAGCCGATCTTAAAACCTTTACACTGCTTGGCTGCTACGGCCAAGCAGCTGTAACGGCTTTGACGGTGCAAAACACGCAGGGCGTAAAGAAAAGTGTTGCCGTAGATGAGGCACTGGTATTTGAGCAGATCGAAGTCGTAATGTCCGATTGGTTGCCGCAGGCTGTAAAAATAGGTATGGTGCCCAATGCTGCGGTAGCCCGTGGTATTGCCCGTGCGCTGCGCAGCTACCGTCCCCGCTTTGTGGTGTACGACCCCGTTATGGTGTCGACATCAGGTTTGCGCCTCATGTTGCCCGAAACGTTAGAGGCTGTGCGCACCGAACTCTTGCCTTGCTGCACACTTTTAACCCCCAACCTGCCCGAGGCACGGGTGCTGGCAGGCAACGAACATGCTGAGGCCGAAGTACTGGCTCGCCGTCTTTGCAACGAACTGCAACTGCCCGCCATACTGGTCAAAGGCGGACATCGTAGCGGTGAGCCTGTCGACGTGTTGTACGATGGTAACCTTTATGCCTATACAGCTCCACGCATCGACACCCCCAACGCCCACGGCACCGGCTGTGTGCTCTCGTCGGCCATAGCTGCCTTTGTAGCTAAGGGGCAGCCTTTGCAGCAGGCTGTAGGCAGTGCTAAGCAGTTTTTGACCAGCGCCTTGCAGCGTGGCCGCAATTATACAACCGGAAAAGGCAGTAACGGCCCCCTGTACCTGCTGCCATGCCCGCCTGGGGGCAGTTCGCAGTAAAAGGTAGCCTATAGAATAGCGAAAGTTGCCGCACTCTTGAGGTAGCTTCGCTATTTTTTTTGTAACTTTGCCCAGCGCTAAGTAAGTAGTGCTTAGGCGCAACTAATCAATTCAATAGAGTTTAAGACAATGAATGCATTTGTATTTCCCGGTCAGGGAGCACAGTTTGTAGGTATGGGCAAGGACCTGT
>CALCVT010000075.1 GCA_937906495.1 uncultured Prevotella sp. | reverse complement strand
AAGTTCTGAACAATGAAGATTTAATGAAATATGGGGTAGATGGGATGGATACGAAAAGGCCGTGTGAAACATTTTACACCCCTTGCTTATTTTTCAACATCCGGCTCAAAGTGTCGGAAATAGGTGTTCCGATAGCGCGTCGTATGGCAGCGTTTTTGCGGTCCTGTCCAATAGGAATATATCCTTGTCGTAGTGTATGGCCAATTGCTTTTTCTGCTTATTCAACGGGGAGGAATAACTTTTCGAGAAGTAAGTAAAAGCCCGAAGCATGCTTGTGGGCGGATGCTTCGGGCTTAATTCTAAAAGTGAAGAGTGAACGGGGCAGATACCCGTTCAGGAGGTGCGGTTAGCAAACCTTTTCGAGTTTCTTCATGATAGCGAACATGAAGATGGCCGATACGAGGCAGAGGCCAACGAGGATACCCCAGAGAGTCCAGAGAGGCAGACCGCCCCACAGAACGCCGATAATCGATACAAGGTAGTTACCGATGGCTGTAGCAGCAAACCATCCACCCATCATCAAACCCTTGTATTTGGGAGGAGCTACCTTCGATACAAACGAGATACCCATGGGCGAAAGGAACAATTCGGCAAACGTGAGTACGAGGTAGGTGCTAATCAGTACGTTAGGCGTTACGCGGTAGTCGCCCGAGGTGGTTGCAAGTGCATCGGGTACAGGCAGACCCATGGAGCTGACAAGCATAATCATGAAACCGGCTGCTGCAATGAACATACCGATACCGATTTTGCGCGGAGCCGAGGGTTCTTTGCCTTTGGCAGCAAGTGCACCGAAGAGGGCCATGGATACGGGAGTCAGCGCAACTACAAAGAACGGGTTGAACTGTTGGAATTTTTGCGGAAGGATTTCGATGGGAGTGTCACCCTGGCTGGTATAGTTCCAGATGAGGACTGCTAAGGCTGCCACGAGGATGAAGCCTGCTTTGCCCTTGCCTGCGCCAGTCTTCGACTGCAGCACGCCAAACAGAGCATATACGGCAAATACCAGACATACGAGGTTCAGAAGGTCGAAACCAATGCGGGTGAGGCCGGTAGCCTCAATCTGTGTGTAGTCGCGGGCAAAGAACGTCAGGGTCAGACCATTCTGGTGGAAAGCCATCCAGAAGAAGATAACTACAGCGAATACCAGGCAGAGTGCTACGATGCGCGATTTGGTTTCGGCAGGAGTGAGCTCTTCAATAGCTGCAGACTCCTTGTTGTTGGCCTGCTGCTTCACGTTTACGTCGGCATGTTTAAAGGTATTGCGACCGAGTACGTAAATCAGCATCGAGACGATGAGCGATACGCATGCTACGGCAAAACCCCAGTGGTACGACGAAGAAAGGCTTTCGATATAGTTGTTGGCAAAGTTGGTGAGCGAAGCGGCGTCCGTAGCCGAACCCTGCTCGGCTGCAAGACTGGTGAACTTAGTCAAAGCGTCGCCTGTGAGTGAGCCGTCAAGGTATTGGTGAGCCAGGTCAGGGATAGAACCATTATAGGTGAAGCCGTCCTTGCCCATGTACCACGAAGTGATTTTCTCTGCTGCGGTGGGGGCAAACATGGCACCAATGTTGATGGCCATATAGAAGATGGAGAAGGCTGAGTCGCGTTTGGAGGAATACTTGGGGTCGTCGTACAAGTTTCCGACCATTACCTGCAAGTTTCCTTTAAACAGACCCGTACCAAGGGCGATGAGGAAAAGCGAACCGAACATGGCTGCCTTGCCGATGAAATCGTTTCCGGTAGGAATGGCAAGACATACATAACCGGCAAACATCACAATAATACCGGAGGTGACCATTCGGCCGAAACCGAATTTGTCGGCAAGAATACCACCAAGCACGGGCAAGAAATAAACCAGTGCCAGGAAGCCTGCGAAAATCTGAGATGTTACTGCGGCAGTGAAGCCGAACTTTGCTTGCAGGAATAGCGTGAAGATGGCAAGCATCGTGTAGTAACCAAAGCGCTCACCGGTGTTGGCAAGTGCCAGGGCATAAAGTCCTTTAGGTTGTCCTTCGAACATAGATTAGAATAATTATAAAGTTAGTAAATAGAGATTGATTTCAGCGAATGTAGAACCCGGCGGGCGGGTGGGGAGGCCCTTTCTTAGAGGTGCGTAGGGGAAAGTTCGTCCTTCAGGAAACGTCCCGTGTGGCTGGCCTCAACGGCTGTCAGTCCTTCGGGGGGGCCTTGGTAAAGGAGTTGGCCACCGCCGCGTCCGCCTTCGGGGCCCATGTCGATGAGGTAATCGGCCACCTTGATGACATCGAGGTTGTGTTCAATGACGATAACGGTGTTGCCTCGCTCCACCAACTTTTGCAGAACATCCATGAGTACGCGGATATCCTCGAAATGGAGGCCCGTGGTGGGTTCGTCCAGAATGTACACCGTTTTGCCGGTGTCGCGCTTGGCCAGTTCGGTTGCCAGCTTCACGCGCTGGCTTTCGCCGCCCGAAAGGGTGGTGGAACTTTGGCCAAGTTTGATGTAGCCCAAGCCAACCTCCTGCAGCATCTTGATTTTATGCTGGATTTGGGGCACGTTTTCAAAGAACTCGACCGCCTGGTTGATGGTCATATCGAGCACGTCGGCAATGCTTTTGCCTTTAAAGCGTACTTCGAGTGTTTCGTGATTATAGCGTTTGCCGTGGCAAGCCTCGCAGGGCACGTACACATCGGGCAGGAAGTTCATTTCAATGGTTTTGTAGCCATTGCCTTTGCACACATCGCAACGTCCGCCTTTGACATTGAACGAGAAGCGCCCCGGTTTATAGCCTCTGATTTTGGCTTCGGGCAGATTGACGTAGAGTGCCCGTATGTCGGAAAAAACACCTGTGTAAGTAGCAGGGTTTGAACGGAGAGTACGTCCGAGCGGACTTTGGTCTACGGCTACAACCTTGTCGATAAGTTCAAGGCCTTCGAGTTTGTCGTAGGCTAAAGGTTCGCGTAAGGATCGGTAGAAGTGTTGCGAGAGAATGGGTTGCAGGGTGTCGTTAATGAGTGTCGACTTGCCGCTGCCCGAAACACCAGTTACGCAGATGAGTGTGCCTAATGGGAACTCAACCGTTACGTTGCGCAGGTTGTTGCCCCGGGCACCGCACAGGCGGAGCATGCCCCCGTTACCCGGACGGCGGTGTGCGGGAATTTCGATGCAGCGTTGCCCGTTCAGGTATTGCGAGGTGAGGGTTTGGTTGGCTAACATTTGTTGGGGGGTACCGGCAAATACCACTTCGCCGCCCAGCCGGCCGGCGCGTGGACCCATATCGACAATGTAGTCGGCCGCCAGCATCATGTCTTTGTCGTGTTCTACAACCACAACTGTGTTGCCCAGGTCGCGCAGGTTTTTGAGCGAGTTGATAAGGCGCACATTGTCGCGCTGGTGGAGGCCGATGCTTGGTTCGTCAAGGATGTAAAGCACATTGACCAGCTGCGAACCTATCTGTGTGGCCAGGCGGATGCGTTGGCTCTCGCCGCCTGAGAGGGTGGTTGACGTACGCGCCAGTGAGAGGTAGTCGAGTCCGACATCTAGCAGGAACTTGAGGCGGCTGAGCAACTCCTTTAATATTTCGTGGGCTATAGCCCGTTGCTTCTCCTCGAGAGATGGCTCTACTCCGCTCAGAAACTCGTAAAGTTCAGCGATGTCCATGTTCGAGAGTTCGGCAATGTTTTTGCCGGCAAAGCGGTACGATAGTGCCTCGCGGTTAAGGCGTGCGCCGTGGCATGCGGGGCAGACTTCGGTTTTCGAGAATTGTTCGGCCCAACGTTGGGCAGTAGCAGTCATTTCGGTATCGGCCATTTGGCTGATGTACTTTACTAATCCGTCAAAGTCTACATAATAGTCATCGGTGGTATGCGAAACAGCTGCGGGAATGCGCAGGCGGTCGGCCTTGCCGTTGAAGATTTCGTCGAGCGCCTCTTCGGGAATGTCGCAGATGGGAGTTTTGAGGTCGCATCCGTAGGGTTCGAGTATTGCTTGCAGTTCCCAAAAGATAAGCGCGTTGCGGTATTTTCCTAAAGGGGCCAATCCGCCTTCTTTGATGGAGAGTTGCGGAGTGGGAATCACCTTTTCTTTGTCGATAACGCTTACAAACCCCAGTCCTTTGCACTTGGGGCAGGCCCCTTGTGTTGAGTTGAACGAGAAATTGTGGGGTGCAGGCTCGCGATACGAAAGTCCGCTCGTGGGGCACATGAGTTGTTTGGAATAGAAGCGGCAACTTTGATCCGATGCGTCAAGAATCATCATCAGGCCACCGCCCTGGTGTAGGGTTTGTGCCACGCTTTTGCGCAGTCGTTCGCCATCCTTGGACTGTACGGCCAGTTTGTCTACAACCACTTCGATGTCGTGATTCTTGTAACGATCCAGCTTCATTCCGCCCACGGCCTCACGCAGTTCGCCGTCAACGCGTACAGTCAGAAAACCTTTGCGGCGCACCGACTCAAAGAGTTCCTTGTAGTGTCCCTTGCGTGCTTTGACTAAAGGTGCGAGCAGGTAAACCCGGTGTCCTTCGTAGTGATTGAGAATGAGTTCAACAATCTGCTCTTCGGTGTATTTAACCATCTTTTCGCCCGTGGCGTACGAGTAGGCCTCACCGGCGCGTGCAAAGAGCAGACGCAGAAAATCGTAGATTTCGGTTACCGTTCCTACCGTTGAGCGCGGATTTTTGTTGGTTGTTTTTTGTTCAATGCTGATGACGGGGCTGAGGCCCGTAATCTTGTCAACATCAGGGCGTTCCAGATTATCGAGAAAATTTCGGGCGTAGGCCGAAAAAGTTTCAATATAGCGGCGTTGCCCTTCGGCGTAGAGCGTATCGAAGGCCAGCGAACTTTTTCCCGATCCGCTCAGCCCTGTAATTACACTGAGGCTATAGCGTGGCAGCGTCACGTCGATGTTCTTAAGGTTGTGTACGCGTGCTCCGAGAATTTGTATCTGAGGTTTTGTCATTGTGCGTTCGCTTGTTGCTTTCGGCTATTGTGTGGCCCCCGATGTTTCGGAATAGCCACGCAGCAGGTTAATGGTTTTCTTAATATTGTAGTTGCGGCCGTCGGCCCCACGTGCTTGAATGTTTAGGTAGTAGGCACCGGGTGGTACATCCTTGCCTCCGCTTTTGCCATCCCATCCTCCGTTAAGGTCGGTCCATTCGTAGAGTTTTTTACCCCATCGGCTAAAAACCTGTGCCTTAAACGAAACGATGCTCTGGTAGCCCTCTTTGACTCTGAACACATCGTTGATACCATCACCGTTGGGCGTAAATGCATTGGGAACCTCGAGTTTCGACTCAGAGATGGTGAGTGTAAATGGTTCATCGGTTTTAAATTCGATGGTATCGCGCCCTTGTACAAAGCTGATGAGCAGTTCGACAGTGAAAGCCCCCGATTGCTTAAAAGTAAACTCCGTATTTTCATCGTTGCGCAGCAAAAAAGGAGCGCTTTCGCCCATTTTTGTAAAGCGCCATTCGTAAAGAGGTGTGTAATTGCCTGTATTTTTAGGATTGGCCTTAAAGGTGGCTGTCAGAGGAGCCGATCCGTCGTATTGGGTGTCGTTTACCTCTGAGCCATCGGTATCAAGGTATGTCATGGTAGGCTCAGCTGTGGGATAGTCGTCTTGCCCCCATGCCGAGGCCATAAAAAGCAAAGCGGCCAAAAGGCAGAATAAACGCAGGTGTATCATAAGGCTTGTCGAAAAAACTGTGGCGGGCATGGTGCAGAGGCTCTGAGGTGAGAAACAAGCTTTTCTGCGGCCATACTTGCCTGATTCGGGCGAGCAAAGATACTCATATTTGTATAATATGCTACATTGTCAGGCAAAAAAGTGGCCTTTCAGGCTCTGCCAACGTGTTAAAATCGTATTTTAACAACCTTTGCTAAACATCGATCTGCTTTTATGAGCGAAACATTTATTAACAAATAAAACTTTGAGCACTTTCCCTTTTTTTAAAGGCGTTTTCGGCTCTCCAACCTTCAGAGAAGTGTTTCTTAAGGCTACTTTTTGCTCACTCCGGAGAGCATGTCTGAAATGTTAAAGTCTTGATAGTCAGCCATAACCATTTGACAGGCTCGTCATTTCTTTGTAATTTTGCACCCAGAAACCTCACGAGGAGAGAGGCAAACTGCTCCATCGGCTGCCGAGTGCGGCTATACGGAACAGCACTTGCACACCCGCCGGACCGCCACCAAGTTTCGGGCCCTGGCAACCGGGTACTCTCATTCCACTGCCGGATGTCATCCTTTCGGGTTTGTATTTACCCGTTGAAATCCGCTGTCAGGCGATTTACACATGGGGTGTGATATTTTCCACACGGCGTGTAAATAAAATGCACGTCCCTTTGTCGCCATCTTTTTAGGTTACTCACAGATAGAAGTGCCGCCCGGCTCCTGCTAAAGCTGCGTGCGAGAAATGACACTTCAAGTAACTATCGATTACCCGGCAGTCCGCGTGGCAAAACTTATCCAATGAACATTAAGTATTTATTTTTTCTCTTAGCAACACTTCTTACATTTGTATTTTCAGCCCCGGCTTTAGCACAAACCCATGGCAAAGCCTCATATTATGGTAACAGCATGCACGGACATCGCACCAGCGATGGCTCACGTTATCATAAAGACAGCCTTACTTGCGCACACCGTACGTTGCCGTTCGGAACGCTCTTGAAGGTTACCAATAAACGAAATGGTAAGGAAGTCGTTGTACGCGTAACCGATCGCGGACCCTACATCCGTGGTCGCGTGGTTGACCTCTCCATGGCTGCTGCCCGAGAACTCGGTATGGTTAGCATGGGCGTGGCCCCCGTAACTGTCGAAAACATTGGTTATGCCGACGACTACATCACCGAATCGGCCATTCGCGCCGACTTCCTGGCACAGCGCAACAAATTGCCCCAAGCCAAATACATTGATCCTGCAACCGGTAAGTTCTATACGATGCAGGAGTGGAAGGAGCGCGGCGAAAAACAACGCCGGCAGCATATGGCCGAACTACGCAAAAAGCAGCAGCCCCGCTACCGTATACTCGGCTCGAAGCTTACTGCCAAAATCAAACCCAACCAAAAACAACCATAAAGTTTCCTGTCTTTTAAAACTACAGACAGCGGAACTCATATTTTCCAAGAGCGTGTGCCGCATAAGGCATGCGCTCTTTTTTATGATATAGAGTTGCTAACCGACAGCCGTATATTGCAAAAATATAAAACAGATACACTTGTTTTTACAATAACGAAATCCTTCAGACTTACCGCTTTTTGGCCGAAAGATTGTATCTTTGCAGGCACACACCATGTTCTTTATATATCGTACAGTTAGTTATGACGATTCTTGCATTTACTTTGATTTTATTATTAGCCGCCTATTGTGCAGGGCTGCTCGGTTCGCTGACCGGTCTGGGTGGTGGTGTGGTTATCATTCCTGTGCTCACCTTGGGGTTCGGTATCGATTTTCATTATGCCATCGGTGCTGCACTTGTAGCCTCGATAGCCACGTCCAGCGGTTCGGGTTCTGCTTATGTGAAAGAGGGAATTACAAACATCCGTTTGGGCATGTTTCTCGAAATAGCAACAACTATCGGAGCCGTGTGCGGCGCGGCTGTTGCCATTTGGCTAAATAATAATGTGATAGCTGTGATATATGGTTGCGTGCTCCTGCTCACGGCAGCTATGCAGCAACGCCGTAAGTCGGACCACGAGGGTGTGGCCGGAAGCGATATGGCCCGCCGCCTGCGTCTGTATGGCACATGGCCGCAAAAGGACGGTACGCTTAAAGCCTATGAGTTGCGCAATGTTGGTGGCGGATTTGGAGTGATGTATGTGGCCGGAGTATTGTCGGGCATCCTGGGCATAGGGTCGGGCGTACTTAAGGTATTGGCCATGGACGCACTGATGAAAGTACCCTTTAAGGTAAGCACAACTACCTCGAACTTTATGATGGGGGTAACGGCCTGTGCTTCGGCTGTAATTTATGTGCAACGTGGCATTATAGAACCTGGAATAGCCTGCCCCGTTATGGTAGGAGTGTTGTTGGGTGCTTTGACCGGTGCACGGTTGCTTAAGCGGATGGACGTCAGTGTGCTCCGGCAAATATTTTGCGTGGCCATCACACTTGTAGCGCTCAATATGATTTGGCAAGGAATTGCCGGTAAATATTAAAACATATCTTTGATTATGAACATCCAGACACTCATAGCACGTACCCTTCGCTGGGGCGTGGGTATAGCCTGCCTGCTGGCTTTTGTGGGTGGTATACTTTATCTTAGTGTACATGGCAGCGACATGCTCGACCTTGAGCGTTATCGCCACTTTAGTTATGAGGCATCCCATCCGGCAACTTATACCACCCTTGGAGGGATTTTAAGCGGCTTCGGGGAGTTCACTCCGGTAGGATGGATACAGACAGGAGTGTTAGTGCTCATCCTTACGCCTATTCTGCGGGTTGCCCTTTCGCTGGCCGACTTTATCAAAGAGCACGACTGGCTGTATGTTTTGATAACTGCAGTAGTGCTTGCCGTAATTATAGCCAATTCGCTGGGTGGCATAAAGTGAATTTTCTTGCACCCTTTCATGTGTGCTGCAGGAGCTAAAATGTGCTTTTTGCAAACAGCTTGTGGCGGAATGTGTAAACACTGATGTTTCTCAGTGAGCACATTCCGCCACAAGTCGTTTCGGAAAGCAACATCCAATCGCTATTTCCGTACCTTATTATCTGTTACAAAATCTGTACCATAGTTACAATTTTTTCAAAAAGTGCACAATTCGCTCTTTTTTACCTGTCACAATGATAAATAGGCCAGTGAATAGGTTAATTTTTTTCGATAAAAATGAATAGAATGTTTGCTGTATAAAAATATACTCCTATATTTGCGGTCGTAACACCTATGTAAAAAGTAAAAAATGAGCGAAACAAGCGGACTTCTGGCATCCTTGTTGGGAGACCGTTTTCTTGCGCTTTTGGACTTTGAAGAGTGTATTCCGCTTGACTTTGTATTTGAATTTTGCACTGATTATAGTAGTTTGGGGCTTATTGCCGGCCGAATCGTATAGTGCTGAAACAAACCTGTATTCAGATGTCAAGAGGATGTATTTACAATAAAATAAATAGGGAAGAGAAGGTCTGATGGCTTTCGAACAGGGTGGAGGTAGATAAATACCTATTGTGCAGACTCTGTGGATGACAGCCGGCCTTTTCGGTTATTCCCTGAAGATATTGATAAATGTTTAATTAAATGGTTATATTATGAACAAAAAGTTAGTGCTCTTGGGAGCCGGTTTGTTGCTTACAGCAGCAACGGCCTCAGCTCAGCAGCATGTGACGGGTAAGGTTACCGATTCAAACGGTCAGCCTGTAATGGGCGCGACCGTTCGCGTTGCCGGCACAAAGATGGTTACGACCACCGATGCCGACGGTAACTTTAAGCTCAATAACGTGCCTGCCTCCGCTAAGAAGATTCAAGTTTCGTATATCGGTATGCAGCAGCAGACCGTGAGCGTAGCCGGAAATGTGCAGGTAGTACTCGAAGATAATGAACTGGGTGAGGCCGTGGTAATCGGTTATGGTACCGGACAGAAGGTAGGTAGCGTAGTCGGCTCGGTCAAGAAGGTGGGTAGCGAAGCTATTGCCTCGAAGCCCGCAGCTAACATTGCCGACGCTTTGCAAGGTAAGGTGGCCGGTCTCGAAGTATACAACATGACCGGTGACGTGGGTGATATCAATGGAGCTTCTATCCGTATGCGTGGTTTGGGTTCTGTAGGTCCCCTCGTTTCGGGTGGTGCAGGTGTTGAGCCGCTTATCGTAATTGACGGTTCGCCTGCTTCGTCATCTATGCTCAGCCTCCTTAATGACCGCGATATCGAGAGTGTAACAACCTTGAAGGATGCTTCGGCAACCAGTATCTACGGTTCGCGTGCTGCAAATGGTGTAATTTATATTACCACCAAGCGAGGACGTACCGGTGAACGTGCGCAGGTAACCATTGGTCAGCGCGTGGGCTGGAGCCAGTTGGCTAACGGCATTGGCGACCCCTTGCACGCTAACGAGTTGCTCGAACTTCAACTCGAAAATGGCGTAATTACGGCCGACCAGTACAAACTTTATAAAACGCATGGTGCAGATACCGATTGGCAGAAGTTCTACTTCGACAATGCTGCACCTACTTATAATACTGACTTCTCAGTACGCGGCGGTTCGGAAACAACAACTTACTTCGTTTCAGCTTCATACATGAAGCAGAACAGTCTTACCGGCGTATCGCACTTTGACCGCTACACCGTACGTACGAACTTGGATACCAAACCCAAGGAATGGCTCTCGTTTGGTGTTAAGCAGAGTTTGACTTATACCGACCGTAAAACCGACGAATATACGAACACGGGTTCTGCTCAGTATGTGAGCCAGAATGGTGTGTCGGGTTCAATTGGTATGCCTTCATATTGGGATCCGTATGATCCTGAGTTCTCTAAGCAGCACTTGATTTGGCCGAACAAGGACCTTTATAATCCAATGTGGATTCAGAAACAGCGTCCTTTTATCTCCAATGACGTTATCTACAACGGTGTGGCTTACGTGCAGATTGTACCTGTTAAGGGATTGACTCTTAAGTCGCAACTTGGTTTGTATGCTACCGACACACGCTTCCATAGCCATGTGACGATGCAGATTCCCGGTATCCAAACTGGTTCTACTTCCGAAAATCATTCACGCAGTTCAAACTGGACCATTACCAATACTGCAGAATATAAGTTTAATATTGGTGATGACCACAGCTTTACATTGCTCGCAGGTCAGGAAGGCATCAAGTCAAGTTCAAAGGGCTTTGGTGTACGAGGATCTGGTTGGACCGATGACCGTACCAACACTATTGGTAACGTAACTAAGGCTGAAATTCCTACTTATAGCGCTTCAAAGTACGAGTTCCTTTCGTTCTTTGGTCGTCTTGACTATTCGCTCAAGGATAAGTATTACCTCAACTTTACCTTCCGTAACGATAAGAGTTCACGCTTCGGACGCGACAATCGTGGCGCTAACTTTATGAGCGGTGGTTTGATGTGGCGCGTATCTTCAGAGGACTTCATGGCACCGACTCGTGGTTGGTTGACCGACTTCCAACTCAAGGTGAGCGTTGGTTCTACCGGTAACGCAGCTATTGGTGACTATGCTTCGCTCGGTTTGGTAGGTAATACCATGTATATGGGACAGCCGGGCTGGTTGCTTTCGCAGCCTGCTAACGACCAGTTGGGTTGGGAAAAGCAAATTCAAACCAACTTTGGTCTTACGGCCCGCCTCTTTGACCGTTTGGATGTGAACTTAAACATCTATCACAAGAAGACAAAGGATATGTTGATGGCAGTGCCTCTGCCTTTTACCACCGGTTTCTCTAGCCAGATGATGAATGTGGGTGAGATGTCGAACCGTGGTGTTGAACTCGAGTTGGGTTACGACGTATTCCGTACGAGCGAAGGCTTCTTCAATGTTTATGTAAACTACGCATACAACAAGAACAAGATTGATAAGTTGTTCTACGGCTTGAATGAGTGGACTATGAAGGACTTTGGTTTGAACTTCGTTGTAGGTGAGAGCCTCCAGTACTTCATGCCTATCTACGCTGGTGTTGATAAGAACGACGGTGCACCGATGTGGTACAAGAAGGGCCACAAGGGTGGTGTCGTACATGATTTCAACCCCGAAACCATGTCGAAGGAATATAGCGACGACCTCTTCCAGAATACCGGTAAGCAGATGTATGCACCCCACACCGGTGGTTTCGGACTTTCTGCAGGTTGGAAGGGCATCACGGTTGCAGCCGACTTCTCGTTTGTAATTGGCAAGTACATGGGTAACTTTGACTACTTCAATGCTACTTCGAACAATACGCTTAAGTCAGGTTTCAACGTAGACCGCGACATGTTGAACATGTGGAAGAAGCCGGGCGATATTACCGACATTCCCGGTATTCAATACGAAGACCAAATTAGTACTCGTACCTTGGAGAATGCTTCGTTCCTCCGCTTAAAGAACCTCTCGGTTTCTTACGATCTGCCCCGCCGTTGGATGGAGGCTACTAACTTCTTCGAGAATGTACGCTTCACCTTTACCGGACGTAACATCTTTACCATTACGAAATATAAGGGTGCGGATCCCGAGCCTGATATGAACCTCGTCCGTGGTATGTTCCCCGCAACGCGTCAGTTCACGCTTGGCGTAGATGTAACGTTCTAATGTAAACTACTAATCTACAGAATAAAATGAACAGATATATTCTAAAAGCAGCGTTCTGCGCGATGCTGGCAGTGCCTGCACTTACTTCGTGCGAGCTGGATCAGTACCCCGAAGGTTCTATCCCTTCAGAACAAGCTTGGCAAACAGTTAAGGATGCCGGACGTTTTAACAACGGCTTGCTGGCTAACCTCCGTACCGCTACGGAACCCGCGTATGCCATGATTCAGGAGGCACAGGCTGACTTGTTTAATGCAACAACTTATAACGGTAACCCGCCGTATACGCAGACCCATAGCTGGTTGTTTAACTCAGATACATTTGATGGTAATGCTATCTGGCAAGCTCAGTATGGATTGGTAAGTACTGCCAATAACATCCTGAACAACATTGATAACATTAAGCCTCTTGAAGGTGCCGATTATGAGGCTGAGCTGGCATTGCTCAAAAAGTATAAGGCAATTGCCTACTTTGCACGTGCTTATGCTTACACCCAGCTCGTTTCTGGTTACTGCAAGAACTTTGATCCTGCAACAGCTGACAAGACTCTCGGTCTTCCTCTTGTAACCGAAGTAGACGTTAATGCAAAGCCTAGTCGTGCTTCGCTGGCCGATACTTATAAGTTCATCATGGAGGATCTCCGTTTGGCAAAAGAAAACTTTGTTGACAAGGAGAATACCGATATTATTGAACCTAACTATAATGCTGCTCTTGCCCTTGAAGCTCGTGTTGCTCTCTTGCACCACGACTACCAGACGGCTATCAACGACTCGAAAGAGTTGATGGGCAAGTACTCTCTCATTACCGATGCTGATGAGTTCTTTGCCATGTGGCAGAATGACCAGGGTAGCGAGGCTATCTATGTTCCCCAGCAGACTATCGATGAGTTACTCGGTGGCTATAGCGCATTTATCAATTGTGTAGATGTTGCCGGTGAAGGTAAGTACACTGCAGGTTACATTCCTTCAAAGGGTTTGATGTCATTGTATGACGAAGACGATATTCGTCTTTCAACTTACTTCACTCAGACCGGTATTTATGCCAATGCAGAGAAGGAAGACCCCAATGGTTACATCCTTTCTAAATTCCCTGGTAACCCCGACTTGAGGAAGGGTAATGCCAAGTACGAATTTAACAATATGGTTAAGGTGTTCCGTGTTGCAGAGTCCTATCTTATTGCAGCTGAGGCACAGTATCGCCTCAATGGCGAGGGTGGTGAGTACCTCAACCAGTTGCGTGATGCACGTGGTGCCAAGCGTCTTGGTACAGTTGATGGCAAGCCCCTTACTGGTAATGAACTTTTCAAGGCCATCAAAGATGAGTGGGCACGTGAAATGTGCGGCGAAGGTCAGCGCTTTATGTGTCTGAAGCGTTGGAACGAAGGCTTTACCCGTATGGTTCCCCAAAACTTGGTTGAAGGTATTATCTATACTCAAAACAATGTAAATACCCTCACCATATCGCCCGACAACAAGCGTTGGGTTTGGGAGTTGCCCTCGAACGAACTGCTTACGAACAAGAATCTTGAGCGTAACTGGCCCGAGCAGTAATAAACTAACCATTGTATTACTAAAACATAAATAAGACAATGAAACAATTTATCAAGACTTTGCTTCTCGGCCTGTTCTTGGGTATTGCCTTCGTTTCATGTAATAACGATTTTGAAAAGCAAGGCACAATTGTATATCCTACGAGCCCGAGTCTGGGTATCTACAAGAACTACTATACAGCCGAGGGTGCTACCAGCTATACCGTTAATCTTACCATTAATGAAGCTGGTGATACCATTTGCGATGTAACAACGCTGAACACCAAGTATAACGAAGCTAACGTATTCAGTGCGGGTAAACTCAGCTACGATTCAACCATCGGTTTGATGACAGCTGACTACGAAAATACTCCGTACGAAACTCCCGGTCGTGTCACCATCGCTTACAAGCGTGACGGAACCCTTATCGTAACGCTCTACTCACTTGATGGTGAGAACTATAAGGTGCGCGCAAGCTTCAATGCTGTGAAGACTGACTTCATCTCTTACTTCGGTGAGTGGCAGTTGCCCGACGGCAATGTAATTGCACTTAATGCTGACGGTTCAGCAGAGTTGATTTCAGATGGCGAAATCCTTGCAAAAGGTAAGCACGAAATTGCAGGAAACAAGGTTAATGCAACAGTAGGTGACAAGACTTATGCATTCGAAACTAATGCAAATGGTCAGACCTATGTGACTGTTGATGGTCAGACAAGCTATGTAAGCCACACTACAACCCAGCCTAAGGAAGACTGGTATGAGTATGCTTTAGGTAGCTACAGCAGCTGGCTCTTCAACGAGGGTGCTCCTTTGCAGGAAGTATCGCTCGAGTACTCTCCCAGCCGTCGTATGGCCCGCATCCAACCTTGGATTAACGATGGAACTTACTTCTCGTTCTACTGGGTAATTGGCGAGGCTACCGCAACGGCAGCTGAGGCTCAGTTCTCAACCGGTTATGAGCATTCGCAACAGGGCCAGTACTTCGGCCTCGTTTACGGTGTACCCAAGGCTACCGGTACGTTTGCCAATAATACCTTCACTTTCCTCATGGGTTACGAAATCCCCGGTGTTGCAACATTTGGTGAGCCTCAGAACGACTCGTTCGTTATTCGTACGATTCTTGAGTAATAATCTGAATATAAGCTAAAGCTTAATCATAAAGGGCTGCATACCTACATGGTGTGCAGCCCTTTTGCTATAGTTGTACGTAGGCGTTAGGTTGCTCTTTTTGTTTATTTGAATCTGGCAAATCTATGGCTCAATAATAATCATTCATTTTAATTCTGTAAATTATGGAGGTGACTCACATGAATGTTTTATAAAGGCATTTTATTGCCGGTTGTATCACCATAGAAAGCGTAATGATGCCAGGATTTAGTATGACAATCGCAGTCTTTTCGTGTTTTGCATAAATTATGGAGTTGTACCATAGTTATTTGCCTGTAATGCTTTTTTATTGTGCATCATACTTTCGGAGTAAGCTGTATATCGGCATTCCTTGATTATATCATAAAAGCCCCCGTCGGACTAAAACCGACGGGGGCTTCCTTGCTTTTTATTTATCGTTGCAAATGTACTGAAATAGGCTTATGCAAGTTTCAGCTGCAATACGTTGTTGGTATTGTTTGTTTTAGGTGCAACATGCTTAAAACGCATCTTACTTCAGCACACTGAGTTCCTTGCCTACTTTGATAAAGGCAGCAATGCACTTGTCGAGGTGTTCGCGTTCGTGACCGGCCGAAATCTGTACGCGGATGCGGGCCTGATCCTTCGGTACAACGGGGTAGTAGAAACCGGTTACGTAGATGCCCTCTTCCTGCATCTTCTGAGCGTAAACTTGCGATAGTTTGGCATCGTAGAGCATCACGGCACAAATGGCACTTTGTGTGGGTTTGATGTCGAATCCGGCAGCCATCATCTTGTCGCGGAAGTAGTTCACGTTCTCTACCAACTTGTCGTGAAGTGCATTGCTTTCCTTCAAGATCTTGAAAGTTTCGATGGCAGCACCAACGATAGCAGGAGCAACCGAGTTAGAGAAGAGGTAGGGGCGAGAGCGCTGACGCAACATATCGATAATCTCCTTACGTCCGGTAGTGAATCCACCCATTGCACCACCAAAGGCCTTGCCTAAAGTGCCAGTATAAATGTCAACACGTCCGTAAGTATTATAGAACTCGCTTACACCATGACCGGTAGCACCTACAACGCCAGCCGAATGGCTTTCGTCAACCATAACCAGCGCATCGTATTTCTCAGCAAGATCGCAAATCTTATCCATCGGAGCAACATTGCCGTCCATTGAGAAAACGCCATCGGTTACGATGATGCGGAAGCGTTGTTCCTGAGCAGCTTGCAATTGGCGCTCCAAGTCTTCCATGTCGGCATTTGCGTAACGGTAGCGCTTAGCTTTGCAAAGACGTACACCATCGATAATCGAAGCATGGTTCAGTGCGTCGGAGATGATGGCATCGTCGGCAGTGAGCAGCGGCTCGAACACACCTCCGTTAGCATCAAAGCAAGCGGCATAGAGGATGGTATCCTCCGTCTTGAAATAATCGGAGATGGCAGCCTCGAGTTCTTTATGCATATCCTGTGTACCACAGATAAAGCGTACGCTCGACATACCGTATCCTCGGCGATCCATCATATCCTTGGCTGCCTGAATGAGGCGAGGATGGTTGGAAAGACCCAGATAGTTGTTGGCGCAGAAGTTGAGTACTTCCTGACCTTTCACTTGAATGGCTGCCTGCTGGGCGCCTTCGATAAGGCGTTCCTGCTTGTAGAGTCCGGCCTGCTTGATCTCCTCCAGCTCTTTCTGGAGATGTTCTTGAAATTTACCGTACATTGTTTTGAAATTAAAGTTAGGTTGTTTTTCTGGTCAAAATCAGGGGAATGTACGTAGTTTGACATACCCGTTATGCAAAGTAACGGATTTTTTTTTGAAAAAGATAGGCTTCGGCCATACAAATCTCAAAAAAAGTATGCACCTTTGCTTTTGTTAAGCCGGGGCGCAGGTAAAATACTGATGGATAAGTGCTTGAGCGCAAACCGGAAAACACAACATTTATTATCCTTGACTCCATCTAATATCAACAACCTGACAATGAAGAATATTTTGGTTATCGGGGCTACAGGACAGATTGGTTCTGAGCTTACCATGAAGTTGCGTGGCATTTATGGCAACGATCATGTAGTTTGTGGATACATTCCCAGTGCTGCACCTCAGGGTGTGCTACGCGACAGCGGACCTTCGGAGGTTTGCGACGTAACGAGTGGCGAACAGATTGCTGAAGTAGTTAAAAAGCATCAGATTGATGCTATTTATAATTTAGCTGCGCTTTTGAGTGTTGTGGCCGAAGGACGTCCGCAGCTTGCCTGGAAAATTGGCATTGATGGTCTTTGGAATGTGCTCGAAGTGGCTCGCGAACATGGTTGCTCAGTATTTACTCCCAGTTCAATCGGTTCGTTCGGTCCTGAGACACCAGCCGACCATACACCGCAGGATACTATTCAGCGTCCGCGTACCATTTATGGTGTGTCGAAGGTGACAACCGAATTACTTTCTGACTATTATTTCCGTAAATACGGTGTAGATACCCGTTCGGTACGCTTCCCTGGCTTGATTTCGTATGTTACTCCTCCGGGTGGTGGTACTACCGACTACGCTTGCGATATCTTCTACAGTGCAGTACGTAACGAAAAGTTTATCTGTCCTATCAGCAAGGGAACTTACATGGACATGATGTATATGCCCGATGCCTTGCGTGCTTGTGTAGAGTTGATGGAAGCAGATCCGACCCGTCTTATCCACCGCAATGCATTTAATATTGCCTCAATGAGTTTCGATCCCGAAGGTTTGCTTGCTGCTATCCGCAAATATAAGCCCAACTTCGAAATGGAGTATCAGGTAGAACCCCTCAAGCAGGCAAATGCCGACTCTTGGCCTAATAGCCTTGAGGATATATGCGCTCGACAGGAGTGGGATTGGGCTCCGCAGTACGACCTCGATGCCATGACTGTTGATATGCTGGCTAAGTTGAAGGAAAAACTCCTTAAATAATAATTTTTGCATGGGGATGCCAAGGGCATACCCTAAGTTGATAAGTCCGTCGGGTTATATAACCAAATCAGGTTGTAGCCCGGCGGACTTTATTTTAAGCGTCAGGCCCTTCAGTAAGTAAAATCATAAATTTACAACCGATTGTATCTATTTTTACATCCTGTTTAAAAGCCTTTACACGGCATGAAAAAAAGTGATAGTAACTTAGCATTTTATGTAGCGGTGCTGGGGGTATATCGTTATAGTACTAATTTATGCATGCAGAGGCTTAGTCGGAAATATTGTTCTTTGAAAAAAATCCCCACACAATCTGGTGATTCCTGCTTAGAAGGTTTGTGTTGAAAGCCAAAGAAGAAGTATTTATTAATAATAGTTACAGGTGTAAAGTTTTAAAAATTCAACATCAAAAGTGGGGAAATGTGGGGGAAAATAAGTACTTTTGGAATTCCTTACATGTGGTATGAGATTCTCAGGTATAATCAACGCAAAAATAGACGCAAAGGGGCGCGTATTTCTTCCATCCGACTTCCGAAAGTGCTTGTCGGATGCCGATATGCCGCTTGTGTTGAAAAAGGATGTTTATGAGCCCTGTCTCGTTATTTATCCGCGTCTGGTTTGGGCAGAGGAAGTAAATACACTCCGTTCTCGACTTAATAGATGGAATCCTGCACAGGCAATGATTTTCAGACAGTTTATGGCCGAATCCGAGCGTGTAGAACTTGATGGTAATGGCCGTTTTCTCATTCCTAAACGGCAAATTCAACTTTGCTGTTTTGACAATTGTGTAAGTTTTGTTGGTGTAGACGACCGTATAGAATTGTGGGGGGCAGCACACATAGCCAGCCACTTTCTTTCGCCTGAAGTTTATGCTCAGTCAATGGCAAAATTTATGAGTGGCGAAGCTGCCGAAGATAATTCGGCAGCACCACCCATGTAATAGCTATACAATAGCACACTTTGGGTAACAGTTTTCTCCAATTTATTTTACTCATCTTAATAAGTCAACTAATTCCTATTTATTTCCATGTATCATATCCCAGTGCTACTCCAAGCAAGTGTAGACGGAATGTTTGTCAATCCCGGTGGCATCTATGTAGATGTAACCTTTGGTGGCGGCGGCCATAGTCGCGAAATATTGAGCCGGTTGTCGCCACAAGGTCATTTGTATAGTTTTGACCAAGATGCTGATGCTGAGCAAAACGTGCCTGATGGCGATGAACGTTTTACTTTTGTGCGTAGCAACTTCAGATACTTGACAAACTGGATGCGTTATTATGGAGTAGAGTCGGTAGACGGTATATTAGCCGATTTGGGTGTGTCGAGCCATCACTTCGATGCCGAGGAACGTGGTTTTTCCTTCCGTTTCGATGCTCCGCTCGACATGCGTATGAACGGCCGTGCCGGACAAACGGCAGCCGATCTTGTAAATCGTTATTCGGAGGAGCAGTTAGCCAATGTTTTTTATTTGTATGGCGAACTTAAAAACAGCCGCCGTTTGGCATCTGCTATTGTAAAAGCCCGAAGCCAGCACGATATAGTAAGCATCAATGATTTGTTAGAAATCGTGAAGCCCTTTATGCCTCGTGAGCGCGAGAAAAAAGATTTGGCTCGTGTATTCCAGGCTCTTCGTATAGAGGTAAACCACGAAATGGATGCTTTGCACGAAATGCTCGAAGCAGCATTGCGTGTTCTCCGTCCGGGTGGTCGTCTTTCTGTTATCACTTATCATTCACTCGAAGACCGTATGGTTAAAAACTATATTCGTTCCGGACGAATAGACGGCAAGGTGGAACAAGACTTTTACGGCAGACGGCTGACACCCTGGAAGGCTGTGAATAATAAGGTAATTGTTCCATCGACCGAAGAGCAGGAGGAAAATCCCCGGAGCCGTTCAGCTAAACTCCGGATTGCAGAAAAATTATAAATAAGAACGAGCCATATATAATATACAGAAGTTATGCTATCGAACGATGAACATGGAATGATAGAGACTACTCAAGGGCATACCCCCTTGAACGAGAATACAGAAAAAACACCCCCAACTCATGTTACCGGCGAACAGCCGAAAGCCGATGCTGATGCCGAAGACGCTGTATTGTCAGCTCAAAATGATGCCGCTGACAGTAGTAGCGAAGAAGAACGGATGCTCGAAAATAGCAACGTTTTTCAAATGTTCAAAAAACTGACGTCTGAAGAGGATGATGTAGCTCCGCATAGAGGGCGTACCGGTCTTGCATTTATATTGGGCGGCGATATGCTTGGCGGCAAGTGGTTTAAGCGTCAGCTTGGCTTTATCTTCGTGCTGATTCTTCTTATGCTGGTTTATGTGAGCAATCGATATATTTGTCAGCAAGAAATGAAGGAGTCGCAACGTTTGCATGAAGAATTGCTCGACCGACGCTATAAAGCCTTGACCCGTTCAAGTCA
Organism: uncultured Prevotella sp.; assembly: GCA_937906495.1. Classification (GTDB taxonomy): domain Bacteria; phylum Bacteroidota; class Bacteroidia; order Bacteroidales; family Bacteroidaceae; genus Alloprevotella. The sequence continues at coordinate 16,108 of CALCVT010000075.1, read as the reverse complement.
GCTCAAAGAAAAAATGCTGCGGAGCAATATCGAGCAGTCATTGCTTGATTCTACATTACAAACAGCTACTACCCCTCCGTTTATATTAAAAGTAGAGTGATATGGATTTTCCAGCAAAAAAGGTTGCCAGACGCTTTGGAATAGTTACCGTCAGTATGATACTCTTTGGCATTGCTATATTATGCACGGCCGGTATGACCATGTTCCAGCATCATGATTTTTGGATGTATCAAAAGGGTCGCTTTGTAAAGATGAACGAGCAGATACCTGCTACACGCGGAAATATTCTGGCCGACAATGGTGAAGTATTGGCATCCTCTATCCCTGAATATAAAATTTATATGGACTTTATGTCGTGGGAGAAAAAGCCATACCGACGTTTAAAAGACCAGCACCGCCGCGACAGCATCCTCTATAGCGTAATCGATAGCATTAGCGAGGGTATGCATGCCATTTTTAAGGATATCGATCCCAAAGCATTCAAAGCAAATATGCTTAAAGGCCGTAAGGCCAAAAGCCACCATTGGCAACTTTATAATAAACGAGTTACGTATATCCAGTATTGTGCGATTAAAGAATTACCCCTCTTTAATCTCAGTTCGAATCGAGGCGGTTTTCATGCCGAAAGTTTCTTGACGCGTAAAAATCCTTATGGACGATTGGCTATTCGTACCATAGGCGACCTTTATAGAGGAAAAGATTCAGCCCGAACAGGTTTGGAATTGAGTTTCGACTCTATTTTGCGTGGAACACCGGGTGTGGGCCGTAGACAAAAGATTTCGAACCGGTACATGACCATTACAGAGAAGAAAGCTGAAGATGGTTGCGACGTGCTGACTACCATTAACGTGGGAATGCAGGATATTTGCGAAAAAGCCCTCTCCGACAAACTTACTGAGATTGAGGCCGAGTCGGGGGTATGTATCCTTATGGAAGTGGCAACTGGCGATATCAAGGCAATGACCAGCCTGCAGCGTATGTCGAACGGAACTTACCAGGAGGTAAATGCTGATGCCGTAAAGAACTTGCTCGAACCAGGTTCGGTATTCAAGCCCATGTCTTTTCTGGTGGGTATGGACGATGGTTATATCCATATGACCGATCAGGTAGACGTAGGCTGTGGCATAAAAGATATGTATGGTGCCAAAATGCGCGATGCTAACTGGCGGTCGGGAGGTAGTGGAGTGGTTACAGTTCCGCAAATACTTCAAAAATCGCTCAATGTTGGCGTCAGCAGCTTAATCGATAAGTATTACCACGAAAACCCGGCAAAATTTGTTGAGGGTATTTATCGTATAGGAGTTGCTGAAGACTTGAAAATACCCATCCCCGGCTATGCTAAGCCACGTATCCGTATGCCCAAGCCCGATGGGTCGAACTGGTCGAAAACAGCCTTGCCCTGGATGAGTATCGGTTATGAATCGCAGGTGCCTCCTATAACAACGGTTAACTTCTACAATGGAATAGCCAACAATGGTAAGTTGTTGCGCCCGCGACTGGTTAAAGCCATCCTGCGGGGCGATGAGGTAGTTAAAGAGTTTCCGGTGGTAGTGTTGCGCGAGCAAATGGCTAAGCCCGAAGCTGTAAAGAATATTCAAGATTGCCTGGAGTCTGTAGTAAGTATAGGACTTGGTAAAAAGGCAGGCTCACGATATTTTAAAGTATCAGGAAAAACCGGTACAGCGCAGGTATGGACAAAAGCAGGATTCTCTGCACAATATCTCATATCTTTTGCTGGTTATTTTCCTTCAGATAAACCGCTCTACTCATGTATAGTGTGTATAAAAAAGGGAGCGCCAGCATCCGGAGGAGGTATGTGTGCGCCTGTTTTTAAACGTGTAGCTGAGGCTGTAATGGCACAGCGTGCATCCAGCGATTATCGTTTGGCACGCGATACTTCCAATGTTTTTACTCCCTTGGTATATGCCGGCAATACCCAAGCTGCAACCAGTGTACTCGATTTACTTCATATTAAATACAATTTGTTTGATGGGATAAGTGTGTCGAGCCATCCGTGGAGCAAAACCGAAACCGTAAATAGTGCATTGAACTTCAGAGCTGAACCTGCTTGTAAGGCTCAAACGGTTCCTGATGTAATAGGTTATGGTTTGCGTGATGCAGTTTTCAGACTCGAAAAAATGGGTCTAAAGGTGCGTACATCTGGGGTTGGACCGGTAACTGAGCAGAGCATTAAACCAGGAACTCCCTTTAAACCGGGGCAAGAAATCATTCTTACGTTGAGTTTTAAATCCAAACGGAGAACCCAGCCAAAACTTGAAGTTAAGCCTGCAGAACAAGTGTCAACTCCAAAGAAAAAAGAACCTGAAGATTCGGAGCTTACGCCTACGCTTAAAGACGAACAAGCCTTGAAAGCTTCGAAGAAAAAGAAAAAATGAAATGCAAAGGTTCTTTTTTATCCCGACATGCAATCTTGGAACTTGCTTGTCTGGATTAAAATAGTACCGAGGTAATCCTTATATTTAAAGCCGTGTAGCAGTTAGACTGTTGCACGGCATATCCGTAGCAATATGGGTGTAATCATTAAGCCAAACAACGAAACATAATCATAATGAAACTCTCAGAAGTATTAAAAAAAGTACAGGTGATAGCGTCGCAAGGCGATATGCAGCGCGAAATAACCGGCATAAATATAGACTCACGGCTGGTTCAACCCGGTGATCTCTTTGTTGCAGTTAAAGGCACCCAGACCGATGGACATACCTATATATCAAAGGCAATCGAACGTGGAGCAGTTGCCATTTTGATGTGTAACCCCATTCTCGAAAAAGGATTACAAGGTATAACCTATGTGCAAGTAAATGATACAGAAGATGCTGTCGGAAAAGTAGCTACCAAATTTTATGGCGACCCAACTTCTAAACTTAAACTGGTTGGTGTAACCGGAACAAATGGTAAAACTACGATTGCCACGGTGCTTTATCAGTTATTCCGTTCAATGGGGTACCGTTGTGGCTTATGCTCAACAGTATGCAACTACATCGATGGTCGTGCAGTTGCTGCCGACCATACAACTCCCGACCCTATTACCTTAAACAAATTGCTTGCACAGATGGCAGGCGAAGGTTGTGAGTATGCCTTTATGGAGTGTTCGTCGCATGCTATTCATCAAAAGCGTATAGGTGGACTCCGCTTTGTCGGTGGCATTTTTACGAATTTGACACGCGACCATCTAGATTATCATCATACATTCGATAATTATCGCGATGCTAAAAAGGCTTTTTTCGACGAACTTCCCAAGGGCGCTTTTGCTGTTACCAATGCGGACGACCGCAACGGCATGGTAATGGTGCAAAATACCCAAGCAATGGTGCGTACCTATTCAACCCGTACTGCAGCCGACTTTAAGGGACGCATTTTGGAGGAAAGCATTGAAGGAATGTTACTCGATATAGACAGCCGTGAGGTAAGTGTACGCTTTGTCGGGCGTTTCAACGTATCGAATTTATTGGCTGTATATGCAACAGCTTTATTGCTTGGCCAAACTCCCGAAGATACCTTGCGTGTACTCTCAACGCTTAAACCCGTAAACGGCCGTTTCGAAACAATTCGTTCGCCTAAGGGATTTAGTGCGGTAGTTGATTATGCGCATACTCCCGATGCACTCGAAAATGTACTTACGGCCATTAATGATATAGTAGGTAACCGTGGAAAAGTTATTACAGTGTGTGGTGCAGGAGGAAATCGCGATAAAGGAAAGCGCCCCCTAATGGCACAGGAGGCAGCCAAGCTATCTGATCGCGTTATTATAACCAGCGATAATCCTCGTTTTGAGGAGCCTCAGGCCATTATCAACGATATGCTGGCTGGACTTGACGCGGAGCAACGACAAAAAACCATTAGTATTTGCGATCGGCGCGAGGCTATTCGTGCTGCTGCCATGATGGCACAGCCGGGTGATGTAATACTTGTTGCCGGTAAAGGCCATGAACCTTATCAGGAAATACAAGGAGTAAAACATCATTTTGACGATCACGAAGAAATACGACAGGCTTTTGGCCTTGTTTGATGATTCGTTTATTGTATGTGGTAACCGACAATTTATTTGCATAAAAATATTTCATATTCATGCTATACTATCTCTTTCGTTTTTTAGAGCAGTTTGGTCTGCCGGGCACTGGAATGTGGTCTTACATATCCTTTCGCTCATTGTTGGCCTTGATATTAGCACTGCTTATTTCGGCATGGTTTGGTGAGTACTTCATTAAATGGATGAAGAAACGTAACATCAGCGAAACCCAGCGCGATGCCAAAATCGATCCGTTTGGAGTTCAGAAAATAAATGTTCCTTCAATGGGAGGCATTATTATAATAGTGGCCATATTGGTGCCATGTTTGCTTTTGGGCCGCTTGCGCAATATCTACATGATATTGATGATTGTTACTACCATATGGCTGGGTATTATAGGTTTCTTGGATGATTATATTAAAATCTTCAAGAAGAACAAGGATGGCCTTGCTGGCCGGTATAAAATTTTGGGACAGGTATTGTTGGGGCTTTTTGTTGGGCTTACGCTTTATCTTAGCCCCGATGCTACTATTCGTGAGAATATCGAGATGCAGCGCAGAGGGGCTGTGACCGAAATTGTGCATAAAAGCGAGCCGGTTAAGAGTACCATCACCACCATACCCTTTGTAAAAAACAACAACTTTGACTATGCTGACCTTGTAGGATTTATGGGAAAGTACAAGACGCAGGCGGGTTGGATTGTATTTGTACTAGTCACCATCTTTGTTATAACCGCTGTATCAAACGGAGCCAATCTTAATGATGGTATGGATGGCATGGCCGCAGGCAATTCGGCAATCATTTGTATAGCCCTTGGTATATTGGCTTATGTATCAAGTCATATAGAATTTGCTTCGTACCTCAACATTATGTATGTTCCGGGTTCACAAGAGTTAGTTATCTTTATATGTGCCATGATAGGTGCCTTGATAGGTTTTCTTTGGTATAATGCTTTTCCTGCCCAAATATTTATGGGTGATACGGGCTCGCTAACCATTGGCGGTATCATTGCTGTATTGGCCATTATTATTCATAAAGAGCTACTTATACCAGTGCTTTGCGGCATATTCTTGATAGAAAGTGTAAGTGTTATTTTGCAGGTAGAATATTTTAAGTTAGGGAAGCGTAAAGGTATCAAACAGCGTATTTTCAAGCGAACTCCCATTCACGACAACTTTCGTGTGTTGCCTTCGCAGCTCGACCCTGATTGCAAGTATCTTTGCAAATGGCCGAGTGGGGCCTGGCACGAATCTAAAATAACCGTGCGCTTTTGGATAACAACTATCATTTTGGCCGCACTCACCATTATCACACTCAAAATTAGATAAGCATTAACTACATTGTTGCTAAAAACATTCAATAATATGCGTTTAGTAGTATTAGGAGCAGCCGAAAGCGGAGTGGGCGCCGCAATCTTGGCTCAAAAACAAGGATACGAGGTGTTTGTATCAGATATGGGAAATATTAAGCCTCGATATAAAGAAATGCTCGATGCTCACCACATTGCCTGGGAGGAAGGGCAGCATACCCAAAGCCGGATACTGCAGGCCGACGAGGTTGTGAAGAGTCCGGGTATTCCCGAAACGGCTCCCATGGTTAAAGCTCTTGTGGCTAAGCAAGTGCCTGTAATCAGCGAAATTGAGTTTGCCGGACGTTATACTGATGCACGCATGATATGTATCACCGGTAGCAATGGTAAAACTACTACAACTTCGCTTATCTACCATATTTTGGAAAAAGCTGGGCTTGATGTCGGACTGGCAGGGAACATTGGTCATAGTTTGGCCCTGCAGGTTGCCGAAGCACCCCATGCGAACTATGTGATTGAGTTGTCTTCTTTCCAACTCGATAACATGTACCGCTTCAAAGCCGATGTGGCAGTATTGCTTAACATTACCCCCGACCACCTGGATCGCTACGATTTTTGTATGCAAAACTATGTTGAATCGAAAATGCGTATCTTGCGCAATCAAACCGACAGCGACACCTTTATTTATTGGAACGAAGATACATACATTCCCAAGGAGTTGCAGCGTTCATCGTCGGCAGTGCAAAAATGTGGCTTTACCGATGTTTTCACACCCGAATCGGCCGGATATGCTGATGGCGAACGCTTAGTAATCAATGCACCGGTACACTTTGAGATGCCGCTCAGCCAACTATCCTTGCCGGGACAACATAACTTGCGCAACTCGCTTGCAGCTGCTATGGCAGCTCTTGCCGCAGGGGTAAACCCCGATGTAGTGCGCGAGGGGCTTTCTGATTTTCCGGGAGTAGAGCATCGTCTCGAAAAAGCAGGTACTGTAAAGGGCATACACTTTGTGAACGACTCGAAGGCAACCAACGTCGATGCCTGCTATTGTGCGCTTGAAAGTATGCAAACACCAGTCGTGTTAATTGTAGGTGGTAAGGACAAAGGCAACGACTACGAGCAAATACTTCCTTTGGTAGAGCAAAAGTGCAGAGCTATTGTATACCTGGGAGCCGACAATGCCAAACTACATGCTAATTTCGATCATTTGGGAAAACCTGTGGCCGACACCCATTCTATGGACGAATGTTTACAGCAAGCGGTAGCACTGGCACATGAGGGTGATACCGTGTTGCTTAGTCCTTGTTGTGCCAGTTTCGACCTGTTTAAGAATATGGAGGATCGTGGAGAACAATTCAAAACCTGGGTGCGTAATTGGCAAAGCAACTCATTACTCTAATTAGTTACTCGTAGCAGCAGTTCGGGCTGCGCAGCATCAGGCGTAAATCGAACGTGCCTGTTATAATCAACACTTTAGATAAATCAGCTATGAAGTCTATTGGATCTTGGATTAAGGGCGACCGCGTTATTTGGATTGTCTATTTTTTTCTTTGTGCCATCTCATTGATTGAAGTATACAGTGCTGCGAGTACGTTAACTTATCGGAGCGGAAACTTTTGGGCTCCATTGCTTAAACAAGCGGCATTCTTAGGAGGAGGAACCATTCTTGTTGTTTTCATACACCTGTTGCCGTGCCGGATGTTCAAGATTATTCCAATCTTTTTTATTCCATTTTTTTTCGTAGTCCTATTGTTTACCATGTTCTTCGGACAAACCGAGAACAATGCCTCCCGGTGGATAGATGTTGGCTTTTTCCAATTTCAGCCATCCGAGTTTGCCAAGTTTACAGTTGTGATTGCCGTAGCTCAAATATTGTCGATGTTTCAACGCGAAGAAGGAGCCGACAAACGAGCTTTTAAGTGGATACTGACAGTAACCGTTCCTTTCTTTTTGCTCATTCTGCCCGAAAACTTTTCAACGGCAACTCTTTTGTTGGGCGTAGTAGTTATCATGATGTTTTTGGGGCGTGTTCCCTTAATTCAGCTTGGTAAACTGTTTGGTACATTGGCCTTGACTTTATTGATTGCTGTAGCTTCTATCAAGTACCTCTCTTCAGTAACCGATATTGGTAAAATTCCTTTAATGCACCGTGTCGAAACCTGGAGTAATCGTATTGATCGTTTTCTTGACAATAAAAATAAAATTGATTACGAGTGCCCCGAGTTATATAATATTGAAGAAAATGCTCAAGAAGCCCATGCGCATATAGCAGTGTGTTCGGGAAAACTCATTGGCCGGATGCCAGGTAATTCGGTAGAACGTGACTTTTTAAGTCAAGCCTTTTCCGACTTTATTTATGCCATAATTATCGAAGAAATGGGCCTTATAGGCGGATTCCTGGTCATGATGCTTTACATCATCCTGCTTGTGCGGGCCGGTCGAATAGCAAGCATGTGCGAGCGAAACTTTCCCGCATTTTTAATTATGGGACTATCGCTCATGATGGTAGTGCAGGCTATGTTTAATATGGCAGTAGCAGTGGGCCTGTTTCCTGTAACCGGGCAGCCTTTACCATTAATAAGTCGCGGTGGTTCTTCGCTCTTGATGTATAGCATTTGTATTGGTATGATTTTGAGTGTAAGCCGTTACGCCCGTCGGTCTAAAAATCCGCCTGTTACTTACCTGGGTGCTGCAACCAGCGACATTATTTACGAGGCCGATACGCGTGCACACGATTATAAGCCAACGTCAACGGAAGAGCCGCAAGACTGAATAGTTTGCAGAATCAATTAAAATGTAGAGGCTGTGCCCCTTTAACGGTAATGCCGCCGTAAATGGAGCGCAGCCTTTGGTGTAAAGCCTTAAGCAACCGCCTTTGTGTATGAGGTTTGATGTGAAGGTGACAAAAAGATAAACTTAAAACGTGGAAATTCAATAAAAATAGATAACTTTGCGTTAGGAAGCAACTTTCCAGACTCTCAAAAAACCTGCATCTATGCAAAGAATTTGTCACCTCTCAAAGCTGGTTCTCGAACAAGCTAAAGTTTATGGTAATCGTACAGCACTGCGCTATCGCGATTATGACTTGAACCAGTGGATTCCTATTTCATGGAATCAATTTGCCGAGAATGTAAAAAAAGTATCTTACGCCTTGCTTCGACTGGGGGTTAAGGTACAAGAGAATATTGCTGTTTTCTCGCAGAACAAGCCCGAAACGCTTTTTGTAAACTTTGGTGCTTACGGCATACGTGCCGTGGCAATACCTTTTTATGCTACAAGTAGTGGTGCACAGGTCACCTATATGCTCAATGATGCCCAAGTGCGTTTTCTGTTTGTGGGCGAACAGGAACAGTACGACACGGCTTTCGGTGTGATGCAGGTGGCACAAAATTTGGAACAAATCATTATTTTTGACCGTAAGGTTAAAAAACATCCCAAAGACCATCTGTCAATTTATTTTGATGAGTTTTTGGCAAAGGCAGATGATGTTGATAATAGCTGCATCGATGCCGCTTATCAGCAACGTCAAAAGGAGGCCAATTACGAAGATCTTTGTGACATACTCTACACCAGCGGAACTACCGGACAAAGCAAAGGAGTTATGCTGACCTACGCACAGTATCGCGAAGGTTTGCGCGTGAACGATGCCGTATTGCCTCTTTCTGAAAACGACGTGTTCCTTAATTTTCTACCGTTTACTCATGTCTTCGAGCGGGCATGGTGCTATTTGGGACTTTCTGAAGGTGCAGAACAATGTATAAATTTGCGTCCGGCTGATGTACAACGCTCCATGCAGGAGGTGCAGCCAACATGTATGTCGGCGGTGCCTCGCTTTTGGGAGAAGGTTTATCAGGCAGTGCTCGACAAACTGGAGCATGGGTCGTTTATGGAGCGCAAACTCATTGGCGAGGCACTCGAAGTGGGAAGCCGGTATTGGACCAAGTATAAGTCGCAGGGTAAATCGGCTCCTTTAGGGCTCAAACTTCAATATAAACTTTACGACAAAACCATTATCCGTATATTGCGTAAAACATTGGGTTTGGAACGCGCCAACTTCTTTCCTACAGCAGGAGCTGCCGTTTCGCCCGAGGTAGAACGCTTTGTACATGCGGCAGGGCTCAATATGATTGTAGGATATGGCTTGACCGAGAGTTTGGCAACCGTTTCGTGCGACATAATGGGAAAGCCAGTTTCGCTCGGATCGGTAGGAAGACTGATACAGGGAATAGAAATCAAATTTGGCGAAAACGACGAAATACTGTTGCGTGGTAAAACCATTACGCCCGGTTATTACAAAAAAGACAGCGCAACAAAAGATGCTATCGATGCTGATGGGTGGTTTCATACAGGCGACGCCGGCTACATCAAGAACGGCGAACTCTTTTTGCGTGAACGCATTAAGGACCTTTTTAAAACCTCAAATGGAAAGTACATAGCACCGCAGATGATTGAGTCGAAACTGGTGCTTGACCGTTTAGTCGACCAGGCCGTCATTGTGGCCGATATGCGTAAATTTGTTAGTGCTCTCATCGTGCCCGACTATAAGGTGCTCGAAGCCTATGCTAAAGAACAGGGCATTCGGTTCAGCAGTAGAGAAGAACTTTGCAAACATCCCCAAATCCTTAAACTCTATAAAGAGCGCATCGATACTTTGCAGCAGGATTTGGCTCATTATGAACAGATTAAACGTTTCGTTCTTCTGCCATCACCCTTTACCATTGACAATGGCGAGTTGACCAATACGCTCAAAGTGCGCCGACGTGTAGTTTACGAACATTATGCGGAGCAAATCAATCAGATTTATATCGATGCTGAAGCCGGAAAATAAACAGATAACAGTAACAGACATTTAAAGAAATGATAACCTCAGACCAACTCAAAGACGTGCAAGACCGTGTAGAAGCCTTGTACCGATACTTAGATATTGATGCCAAAACGATGCAGCTCGAGGAGGAGCAGCTCCGTACCCAGGATCCAGGATTCTGGGACGATGCAAAGCGTGCCGAAGAGCAGATGAAAAAGGTTAAAAGCATTGAGAAGTGGATTGAGGGATATAAACAGATTAAACTCTTGGCCGATGAGTTGGCTCTTGCCTTTGATTTCTATAAAGACGAAATGGTAACCGAAGAGGAGGTCGACGCCAATTACGAGCGGACCCTCGCTGCTATCGAAGAACTCGAGCTACGCAATATGCTGCGGCAAGAAGAGGACTCGATGGATTGCGTGCTAAAAATCAATTCAGGTGCGGGTGGTACTGAAAGCCAAGACTGGGCTTCAATGCTGATGCGTATGTACATGCGTTATGCCGAAGCCCACGGCTACAAATGTACTATTTCGCATTTGCAGGATGGCGATGAGGCTGGCATTAAAACCGTAACTATGGAAATTGAGGGCGATGACGCTTATGGCTACCTTAAAAGTGAAAACGGAGTTCATAGACTTGTACGCGTATCACCATACAATGCCCAGGGTAAACGTATGACTTCGTTTGCTTCAGTATTCGTTACACCATTGGTTGACGATACGATTGAGGTTTATGTCGACCCCTCTAAAATTTCATGGGACCTTTTCCGCTCTGGAGGTGCTGGTGGACAGAATGTCAATAAGGTAGAAACCGGTGTACGCTTGCGCTATCAGTACAAAGATCCGGATACTGGCGAGGAAGAAGAAATCTTGATTGAAAATACAGAAAGCCGCAAACAACTCGAGAACCGTGAAAATGCCATGCGTTTGTTGCGCTCGCAACTTTATGATCGCGCCTTGCAAAAACGAAAGGCTGCACAAGCTAAAATCGAGGCCGGAAAGAAAAAAATAGAGTGGGGTAGTCAAATCCGCAGCTATGTGTTCGACGACCGCCGCGTAAAGGATCATCGCACAGGTTTTCAGACTAGCGATGTTAATGGAGTGATGGATGGTAAGATTGATGGCTTCATCAAATCTTATCTGATGGAATTCTCCGAAAAAGAAGAAGAGCAGTAAATTACCCGACGGGTTGTATGCCAGTCATCCCAACTTGTGTGTGCTTAGCTTTGGCTGCTACATACCTTAAAGGGCGGAAAACTGCATACAACCCGTACTAAAATCTATTTAGCCATGAATCAAAAAAAACAACAAAAACAACGTGTGCGCGAAGCGCAGCAAGCGCGCCAGGCAAAGCGTGTGGTGAATGGTATTTTCATAGCGCTGACGCTTTTGGCAGTATTGTCTATGATTGCATATTGCCTCTTCGTATAGCTGCATAATTTCTGCTTTGGCTCAATGTAACGATAGTTTTGTGCGAGTCCGGGCGGTCAGTAAAAATCAGTAATCTTTTAAACGAGTACAAGTTGGCTTTAGAGATTGAAAGGAAATTTTTAGTGAAGGGCGATTACAAAGCTGCTTCCACATCCCATTCGCGCATAGTACAGGGTTACATCTGCAGCGAACGGGGCCGGACGGTTCGTGTGCGGTTGCGCAATGAAAAAGGCTATCTTACCATCAAAGGACCTTCGTGTGATGGAGGCCTCTCTCGCTATGAGTTCGAAAAAGAAATTACAGCAGACGAGGCAAATGCTCTGTTAGCTCTTTGTGAGCCGGGAGTAATCGATAAAATTCGCTGGCTGGTTCCCGTAGGTAACCATATCTACGAAGTAGATGAGTTCTTGGGTGAAAACGAGGGTCTTGTAGTTGCTGAAATTGAACTTTCAAGCCCTGATGAATACTTTGAGCGTCCGCCCTTTATAGCCGAAGAGGTTACGGGAGACCGCAAATATTACAATTCATCTCTGCGTCAGTGCCCGTTTAAAACGTGGGCCATTGAATAAAGAAAAACAGCTGGTCAAAAAAAGCGGCCATGCGCATGTGCTGCAAACTGTTAGAGTTTGTAGCTGTGCGCATGGCCGTTGCTTTTAGTTTCTTTATGTATGGGCAGTTTCAGGGAGTTACACAATAGGTATAGCCATTTATGCTGGCGCGTAGCATACCTTTATTGTAGTAAACAGCCTTTTCGCCTTGTTTGGTATACCAGGCCGGTAAATCTTTTTTACGCTTGCAAATAACCGATTCACCATCGGGAGGAAAAATCTCGGCAAAGGTCGAATCCTCACTAAAAATTAGAAATACTTGTCCGGGACCGGAGTCCATGCGGATTCCTGCTTCCCAAAGGCGCACGCAATCGTGCATGGCATAGCTCCATACGTATCCGGCAGAACCGATACAACCATGTTCGTCGCGGTCACTCCCAATGAGTTTTCCAATGCTCGGGTGAGTGCATGCTGTGAGAGTTAATAAGCAAAGTGCGATGTATACAAGTAGTTTTCGCTTCATGTTATGCTGTTTTGAAGATGCTCGTTTCGTTTGTAGAAAGCCTATGGTCTTTTTGCAAAAATACCATTTTATTTGCGAGTTTTCCGTACGAATGTCTTTTTAAATAAACTATTTTTCGTTGTGTGGCATACAGTTTCACCAAATTGTGGCACTATCCTATAAAATAGTGCATGTAACCTTCCCGATAGTGTATGCTGCTTTGATTACTTGTGCGTTTATAATGTAAGGTGTTGTATTTGTAGTTTCTTTTTATTGCTTTCTGATTTTTCCAAATCTGTGTAGAAATGGCATAAAGTGCTGAGGCTTTCGAATTTTCGTCCTGCTTGTGATGCTGGTTACGTATGGTGTGATGTAATTTGCTTGTGTGGATGAATGTAGTTGCAAATCTCGTTTTTGCCCATTTTTTGTATAAATTCTCGTATCTATTTACACTTAGTCGTAATAAATATTAAATTAATCGGCTAAATATGGTGTATTTCCAAGATGCTTGTATATTTACAAATGTTTCCGCAGGAAAATATTTACAATCACGAATAAAACAATACAAGTATATGAAGCATTTAATCGTGGGTGGTGTTGCCGGAGGTGCAACCGCGGCAGCCCGCATCCGCCGCATCGACGAATCGGCCGAAATCATTCTCTTTGAAAAAGGAAAATACATCTCGTATGCCAATTGTGGCCTTCCGTATTACATCGGAGGAACGATAGCCGAACGCGAAAAACTTTTGGTACAAACCGTAGCCGGATTTTCACAGCGTTTGAACGTGGACGTGCGTGTAGAGCAGGAGGTTGTAGAAATAGATCGTGCTAACCGTAAGGTTAAGGTGCGCTGTGCCAATGGCCGGATTTACGACGAAAGTTACGATCGCCTGCTCCTCTCGCCAGGAGCATCGCCCGTGCGTCCACCCTTGCCCGGAATCGACTCTGAAGGCATCTTTACGCTCCGTAATGTGGAGGATACTGACCATATAAAAGCTTATATTACGCAGCATCAGGTGCGCAGTGCCGTTATCATTGGTGGTGGCTTTATAGGACTTGAGATGGCCGAAAACCTGCACGATGCCGGAGTTGAAGTTGCTGTAGTTGAGATGGCCGACCAGGTGATGGCCCCCATCGATTTTTCGATGGCCTCGCTTGTACACGAGCATCTGTTGCAAAAAGGCGTGCGGCTATACCTCAAACAGGCAGTTTCAGCCTTTGCTAAACAGGCTGATGGAAGATTAGATGTGAGTCTGGCCTCAGGACAGCATATCGCAACTGATATGGTGGTGCTGAGCATTGGCGTGCGCCCCAATACCCGTTTAGCTGAGCAGGCAGGTATTGAATTGGGCGAGGCCAAGGGTATAAAGGTGAATAGCTACCTTCAAACTTCCGACCCTTATATTTATGCTGTAGGCGATGCGATTGAATATCCTCATCCCCTTACCGGAAAGCCTTGGCTCAACTATTTGGCCGGACCTGCTAACCGTCAGGCACGCCTCGTGGCCGACAATATGGTGATGGGCAACAATTGTGAGTACGAGGGTGCCATCGGTACCTCGATTGCCAAGGTATTCGATCTCACTGTGGCTGCTACCGGACTGCCTGCCAAGCGCCTTAAGCAGTGGGGCATGGATTACCTGACAGCAACTCTTCATCCAAACGACCATGCAGGTTATTATCCAGGAGCTGTTCCCATGACCATTAAACTGGTGTTCCAACCCCATACTGGAAAACTCTATGGCGCACAGATTGTGGGACGTTCCGGTGTCGACAAACGTATCGATCAAATAGCCCTGGCTATAAAGCATGGTGATACAGTGGCCGATCTTACCGCTCTGGAACAGGCCTACGCCCCTCCTTTCTCCTCAGCCAAAGATCCGGTAGCCATGGCGGGCTATGTGGCGCAGAACATTCTTTCGGGCAAGATGACGCCCGTCTACTGGCGCGAGATGCAGCAAGTTGACCCTGCGACAACCCTTATGCTCGATGTTCGTACTGCAGACGAGTTCGCTCTCGGTTCGTTGCCCGGTGCAGTAAACGTGCCTTTGGACGATTTACGCGACCGCCTTTCCGAACTGCCTGCAGATCGTCCAGTCATTGTTTTCTGCGGTGTTGGTATGCGTGGTTATTTGGCTTCAAACATTCTTAAACTCAACGGATGGAACGATGTGCGTAACTTGGTGGGTGGTCTCAAGGTGTTGAAGGCTGCAACAGCTTCGTTGCCTGTACCTAAACCCTTTAGTGATGTTTGCAAGCTGGCTGAAGCTGCTACAGTTTCCGTTCAGCCTGTAGCAGAGGCGGCCCAGCGCTTGCGCCTCGATGCTTGCGGGTTGTCGTGTCCAGGTCCTATTCTGAAACTCAAGCAAAAAATAGATTCCCTGCCGGTAGGACAGCAGATAGAGGTGCTTGCTTCTGATCCCGGATTTCCGGCAGATGCTGAGGCATGGTGCCAGACGACAGGTAATACCTATGTGTCGTGTACCGAAGAGAAGGGCTTGTTCTGTGTTTGTGTGCAGAAAGGTGCAGTACAAGGTCATGTAGCAGAAGCTGGTTCTGCAACAGTTGCATCGTCGATGCCTGCAGCCCAGCCCATATTGCCAAAGGATGGAAAAACGTTTATCCTTTTCAGTGATGACCTCGACAAGGCATTGGCCACCTTTGTGCTGGCCAATGGTGCAGCTGCTACTGGTAAGAAAGTAACCATATTCTTTACTTTCTGGGGGCTGAATGCTATCAAGAAAGAGCATAAACCGCAGGTTAAGAAAGACTTCTTTGGCCGTATGTTTAGCATGATGCTACCTTCGAGTTCGCTCCAGTTGAAACTGTCAAAAATGAATATGGGAGGCATTGGCCGCCGCATGATGCGCAGCTTGATGAAGCGTAAGGGAGTAGACTCGCTCGAATCGCTGCGTCAGCAGGCCGTCGATAATGGAGTGGAGTTTATCGCTTGCCAGATGTCGATGGATGTGATGGGAGTTGCCCGTGAGGAATTGCTTGACAATGTCAAGATTGGTGGTGTGGCTACCTATATGAATCGAGCGGAGCAAGCAGGTGTAAACCTTTTCATTTAGTAAGTAAAGTATCTCCGGCTGCATTCAGCCTATGCATTTATGCATAGGCAAGTGCGGTCGGAAATACTAAAAATTCAAGTAAATCAGTGCGTACGCCTCCAAATTAAATTGCAGACCTCTTATATTGCTATGCTGAAGGTGGTATTAACTTTACAGAAAGTATCTTCAAATGTTAGTCCTGCACTTTTTATAAATGGAGTGGGTGAGGCTTTGGTGGATTATAGCCATTGGTCATACTTCTTGCACTCCTATAAATATAAGAGTAGGTAAGTGGTTGGTGGTGCGCCAAGGGCATGGGCAAAGCCTGTGCCGGAACTTCTTGATAGGCGGTGCTGATTGATAATGATATGCTTGATAAAACCCGTTGGCGGAATTAATTTAGTGCATACTTAATTCTGCCGATGGGCTTAT
>CALCVT010000074.1 GCA_937906495.1 uncultured Prevotella sp. | reverse complement strand
CTGCTGAAGGGAAGTATCACTCAAATAGCTGAAATGAGGGGTGGGAAACTTCAGTCAGTTATATGGGTAGTGTTGGTCAAAGGCATGGTTAAACTATACAGATGTTATGATTGTTGTGTTGTTTCAAGAGGTTTCTTACGCCAATGTGTAGATAGAAAGCAACCTCTATGTTTTGCAGTTGTTTTAAAATATGGCATGTCAATCAGATGAGTATGATGAATAAGTTGAAATCTTGCATAAAAGAACCAATATAACCTCTTTTTGGCATAAAATAAGAGCTGAATTATAGTTGAAGGGCGAATTTTCCTAAAAAAAGTGGGCGCTGTTCCGAATTGTCATTATCTTTGCCCACCATAAAGCAACTGCAAGGTGTGCTTTATGACAACTCAAAATAACAACCTTAATCTATTAAATAAATCATCATGAACAAAATCGTCCGTAAAGATCAGTTTTCTGAACGGGTATTCCGTCTGGTAATTGAAGCCCCTCTGATTGCCCGTTCATGCAAGGCCGGTCATTTCGTAATTGTTCGAGTGGGCGAACATGGCGAGCGTGTGCCCTTGACAATTTCTGAGTATGATGCCAAAGCTGGTACAATCTCGATGGTTGTTTTAGCAACCGGTGTGTCGTCGGCTAAAGTTTGTCATCTGCAGGAAGGTGACTACATCACAGACGTGGTGGGTCCGCTTGGAAAAGCTACACACGTAGAAAACTTTGGTACAGTAGTATGTGCCGGAGGTGGTGTTGGTATAGCACCGATGCTTCCAATCGTGAAAGCCTTAAAAACTGCAGGAAACAGAGTTATCACGGTATTGGCAGCCCGTACAAAAGAATTGCTTATCCTTGAAGAGGAAATGCGTGCATCGAGCGATGAGTTGGTTGTAATGACTGATGACGGAAGCTATGGAAACAAAGGATTAATTACAGAGGGAGTCGATAGTGTTATTAAACGCGAAAAAGTAGACAAGTGCTTTGCAATCGGTCCAGCCATCATGATGAAAAATGTTTGCCTGCTCACCAAGACTCATGATATACCGACCAATGTGTCGCTCAATACTATTATGGTTGATGGTACAGGTATGTGTGGCGCTTGTAGAATTACAGTAGGTGGTCAAACTAAGTTTGTCTGTGTAGACGGACCGGAGTTTGATGGACATCAGGTAGATTTTGATGAGATGTTGCAGCGCATTGCAGCGTTTGAATCCGAAGAGGAGGCCGCTGATGAAGTTGTTAGAGAACATCCCGAACTGCTTGAAGTTGCTGAATGTTCTGAACAAACTGAAGTAGATATAGAAAATAATGATGAGGTAAAGGCCGAACCAGAACAGCCGGCAACTCAAGATGCGTGTACCGAAGAGGATATTACGCGCGATGCCGCCTGGCGAAAAGAGTTGCGTGCAGCTATGAAGCCCAAGGACCGTTTAGCTATACCACGCACCAAGATGCCGGAACTCGATGTAGCTTATCGCATCACCCAACTGAAAGAAGAGGTTGCGTTAGGTTTTACGCCCGAAATGGCACAGCATGAAGCCCAGCGTTGTTTGGACTGCGCCAACCCCGGTTGTGTACAGGGCTGTCCTGTTGGTATCAATATTCCTTGTTTTGTAAAGCATATAGAAAAAGGCGAGTTCCTTGAAGCAGCTCATGTTATTAAGCAGACAAGTGCATTACCTGCTGTTTGCGGCCGTGTATGTCCGCAGGAAAAACAGTGCGAGAGCCGCTGTATACACCATAAAATGAACTCAAAACCCGTATCGATTGGTAACTTAGAGCGCTTTGCAGCCGATTATCAACGAAAACACTTGTTGAAAGAAGCCCAAAATCACAAAGGCGAGTGTGTAAAGCCGGCCCATCTGGCTAATGCTACAAAAATTGCAGTTGTAGGTAGTGGACCAGCAGGGTTGTCGTTTGCAGGCGAAATGCAGCATCGGGGTTATGCAGTAACAGTATTCGAGGCTTTGCATGAATTGGGTGGCGTTTTGAAATATGGTATTCCCGAATTTATTTTGCCCAACGAAATTGTTGACTTTGAGGTTAATAACCTTAAGGCTGCAGGTGTTGAGTTTGTTAAGGACTGTATTATCGGAAAAACCGAAAGTGTAGCGAACTTGCTTGAAAAGCAGGGCTTTGCCGGAGTCTTTGTAGGAGTTGGAGCAGGGCTTTCGAACTTTATGAAAATTCCCGGTGAGAATGCAACCGGTATTTTGTCAAGCAATGAGTATCTGATGCGTGTAAACTTGATGGATGCCGCAAATCCAGAGAGCGATACCCCATTACCTTATGGTAAGCATGTAGCAGTAATAGGTGGTGGCAATACAGCAATGGATGCAGTACGTACGGCTGTGCGTTTAGGCGCTGAAACGGCTACTATTATTTATCGTCGCTCTGAAGAGGAGATGCCCGCACGTTTGGACGAAGTATTCCATGCTAAAGAGGAGGGGGTTAAGTTTATGAATCTTCATAACCCCATTCGTTACGAGGCTGATGATAAAGGTCATGTTCGCAAGATAGTTCTGCAAAAAATGCAATTGGGAGAGCCTGACTCAAGCGGTCGTTGCCGTCCGGTACCCATCGAAGGTGAAACAGTAACCATCGATGCCGACTTGGTAATTGTTTGTGTTGGTGTATCGCCGAACCCTGTTTTGCCCGAATCGGTTGAAGGACTTGCTCTGAGCCGTTGGGGAACCATTGAAGTTAACGACAGCATGCAATCGTCTATTCCGGTGCTTTATGCAGGTGGCGACATTGTTCGCGGTGGTGCAACAGTGGTATTGGCCATGGGCGACGGAAGACGTGCTGCCCGAGAAATGGATAAAATGCTCCGTTCGCGTTGAGTAGTGGAGTAAGGTTAAATTTATAATCAACAAATTTGTCTCTAAGATAGTATAAAAGAACAGGAGCTGATATCTAAAGGCATCCTGTTCTTTTTGTCTCTATTTTTAGTGTATAGATAGAGTCACTCATTTTTAGTAATAACATCTTAATAAATCACCCGTTGGCGGAATTAAATCAAGTAAATTAATACAATAAGAGGTTGTATATAT
>CALCVT010000073.1 GCA_937906495.1 uncultured Prevotella sp. | reverse complement strand
TTTTGCCGTTCTGCTCCTAAGGAAGTGTTAAGCATTCATTAGTTTAGACGACTTCCCTATAAAAGAAGAACATATTTTATCGGACGGTCGAAATGATTATTCATGTAGGAGGCTTGTCAATGTATAAAATCACTCAGAATAGCCAGTTAAACATGTTTACCGGACAGCAATAGTTTAGATTCAAGAGTAGCTAAAGTACTATTAGTAACGTAAGGCAAGGAGTATTTGGAACAATAATCCACAGGTCTAAGCCATTATCCTTTGAGTGTTCTACACTAAAATTCCACAATACTCAGATGAGGGCTGTATGATGGAAAAGACTTTGGAGCAAGAAGGTCATATTTAAGCAATGCAGTGAATAGCCTGGAAGAAGAAAATATCAGAGCCGCAGCTGCAACGCCCAGTTAGAAGAGACACACTCTATGTTTCATAATGTACCAAACGTTGTCTTTAGGTAAACGCTTTTCTGTATACGAAACCATGGGAGCACTGTTCCGTTCCGATTATGACAGACTGGAAATACTCACCTTACGGAACTGGAGATTGGAAGAAGTCAAGCTTATTTTGGAAGTAATGTCAGATGAAGCTGGAATTGATTAATCGGTATGCCTATCAACACTAGCCGCACGACAAATAGCATACTTCTCCACAAGGTCTGAGCACATCAGCTGTGTGATTCGGAAGATTTTTACATACCCGATTTGTGCTAAGCATATTTTACACACGCGTTAATACGTTTGGAAGGTATTGCTTTTTAGAGTATTTACCGAAGTAAATCATCACTCAAACAGCTGATATGAGGGATGGGAAAGTCTATACGATTTTAGCAAACATACCATCACTCAAATAGCTGATATGAAGGGTAGAAAGCCTCTGTTGATTTATTAAATCTAACGGCTTAATCTAGAAGATCAAATCCGTACGACAGCATTCTACCTATAATATTTTATTGCTTAGAGCGCACGTGCCCCGCTGCATAGCTTGATTAGACAAGGCAGAAGGCAAAATATACATCCCTACCCTGCATATAAGCCTTAATGCAGGTTCTGGGCATTTTAGTTAATTTACTTTTTTCGGCACAATTGTTCCATTTTTCCCTTTTCGCTCAAAGCAAGAGTTTATGCACCGAAAATATCCTTACTTTTGCATAAACAACCCAAAGCTAAAGCGCATTACCCATCAAAGAAAACGACTTATGAAAAAAATACTCCTTACGCTGACGCTTGCCTGCTCCATGCTCTGTAGTTATGCCCAGGCTGTGCTCACGCTGGACAGCTGCCGGGCCATGGCCTTGAGCAACAATAAGGAACTGGCCATTGCTAAAGCTAAAGCCCAAAAGGCACATTGGGACAACAAGGCTGCACGCACCAACTACTTTCCCAAAATCTCACTTACGGCCGGCTACATGCGCACTGGCGATGAAATATCGCTGCTCAGCAAAGACCAAAAGCATGCACTCAACAACCTGGGCAGCCAAGCAACAGGACAATTTGCCGAACTAGCCCAACAGATTGTGACCAAACATCCCGACCTAGCACCACTAGTACAAGGCATGGCCGGATTTTTGCCCCAAATTGGGCAGGCAGGTAATGCGTTCGGACAAAGTTTAACCAACGCACTGCGCACCGATACACGCAACATGGCTGCAGGAGCCATACTACTGACACAGCCACTCTATATGGGCGGAAAAATAAAAGCCTACGAACGCATTACCAAATATCAGCAACAACTGGCCGACGAACAACTACGAGCCGACCGTCAACAGGTTACACTCGATGTTGACAAAGCCTACTGGCAAGTAGTTTCACTGGCCAATAAACTACGGCTGGCAAAGAGTTACCGCGACATGCTGGCCCACCTCGACTCGGACATGGTTAAAATGATTAACGAAGGGGTGGCTACCAAAAGCAATGGCTTGAGCGTGAGTGTAAAACTCAATGAAGCAGAAATGACGTTGACCAAAGTGGAGGACGGGCTTACCCTCTCGCGTATGCTGCTCTGCCAACTCTGCGGGCTGCCCCTTGACAGCCGTCCCACATTGGCAGACGAACAAAGCGATAACCTACCGACCGATAAGAACGACATTCAAGCTGACGTGCAGACGGCCTGGGCTAACCGCCCCGAACTGAACCAATTGCAAACGGCCAGCAACATCTACGCCGAAAAAGTAAACATTGAACGGTCGGCCTTTATGCCACAACTGGCACTTACCGGAGGCTACATGATTTCGAACCCCAACGTTTTCAATAGTTTTGAAAAAAAGTTCAGGGGTACCTGGGGCGTAGGCGTCATGCTCAAAGTACCTATATGGAATTGGGGCGAAGGAAAATACAAGGTGCGCTCGGCCAAAACCGAAGCACTGATAGCCAATCTTGAGGCACAAGACGCCCGCGAAAAGATAGAACTCCAGGTAACGCAAGAGGCCTTTCGCGTGAACGAGGCCAACCGTAAACTCGGGCTTAGCCAAAAAAATCTGAGCAAAGCCGAAGAGAACCTCCGCACTGCTCAAGTGGGATTTCAAGAAGGTGTAATTACAACTTCAGACCTGCTGGCAGCACAGACTGCATGGTTACAGGCTCACAGCGAAAAGATTGATGCACAAATAGATACCAAACTGAGCCGCGCCGCTTACCACAAAGCACTCGGAATCGAATGTATGACCAATTAACAACCCTCAACTCTCAAAATAATGTCTCGTCAAAAAGCCAACCTGCTGCCCGCCATCTTTATCCTTGCGGGCGTTATCGTTCTTGTTATTATCGGTAGCCTTTACGCCTTTAGCAGCGAAAGCGAAACCATTCAGGGCCAAGCCGATGTGACCGAATACCGCGTTTCGAGCAAGGTACCCGGACGCATACATAAATATATGGTCAAAGAGGGAGACTATGTACATGCCGGTGATACCCTTGTTATTCTTGAAGCACCCGATGTTAATGCCAAACTTTCGCAAGCACAAGCTGCCGAAGAGGCTGCTGCTGCCCTGAAACGCAAAGCCGACAAGGGAGCACGCCAAGAGCAAATTGCTGCTGCCTACGAAATGTGGCAAAAAGCAAGAGCTGGGGTCGAAATAGCCCAAAAATCGTACAACCGCGTGAAACGCCTGTTTGACCAAGGCGTAATGACTGCTCAGAAACTAGACGAGGTAACTGCACAGCGCGATGCAGCCATCGCAACCGAAAGAGCGGCAAAATCGCAATATGAAATGGCTAAAAATGGTGCCGAACGCGAAGACAAACAAGCTGCAGCTGCACAGGTAAACCGTGCCAAGGGAGCAGTAAGCGAAGTAAACTCATATATTAAAGAAACCGTGCTAACTGCTTCGGCCGATGGCGAAGTTACCGAAATTTTTCCGCAAATTGGCGAACTTGTGGGCACAGGAGCACCTATCATGAATATAGCACTGACCGAGGATATGTGGGTAAGCTTTAACGTACGCGAGGACCACCTCAGCCAGTTCAAGATGAATGGTACGATAACTGCCTCTGTACCCGCACTGGGCAACAAGCAACTAAAACTCAAGGTTTATCAGCTTAAAGATTTGGGCTCGTATGCTGCCTGGAAAGCAACTAAGACTACCGGACAGTTCGACATGAAAACTTTTGAGGTTAAAGCCTCACCCGAACAAAAGATTGAAGGACTGCGCGCTGGCATGAGCGTATTGCTCGAACAAGGCAACAAGTAAAGCCATTGTGACCGCACAATGCACAGAGGAACTGTCAATGCTTTTAAAATACACATACCACTTAAGCTAAAACGCCCCAAGTGCAGCAGAGCCACAAAAACCGGATGCCTACTGCTATACCTGCAACCCGATGCATCGCCCCCTTCTTTACTTTAAAACTTAAAGTTTCTGCCCATGTTCTCCATCTTTTTACGCGAACTGCAACGCCTGGCCCGTCAACCGCTCTACTGGTTTTGCATGGTGCTCGCTCCGCTCTTCTGCTACCTCTTTTTCACTACACTGATGGCCGATGGACTTCCGCAAAACCTGCCTCTCGGCCTGGTAGACGAAGACAATACGACCACAACCCGCAACCTGGCCCGCAATCTTGATGCTTTCCAGATGACGGACATTGTTAACAGCTATCCAAACGTAAGCGATGCACGCAAGGCGGTGCAGCGTGGCGAGATTTATGGCTTCTACCTTATACCGAAAGGTACCACCAAACAGGCTCAGTTGCAGCGCATTCCTACTGTTTCGTTCTATACCAACTACTCCTACCTGGTTGCCGGCTCACTGCTGTACCGCGACATGCGTACCATGTCGGAACTGGCATCGGGAGCGGCCTCACGCACAGTGCTCTATGCCAGGGGAGCAACCGAACAGCAAGCTATGGCCTACTTGCAACCTATAGTCATAGACATGCATGCCGTAGGCAACCCATGGCTCAATTACAACGTGTACTTGTCGAACGTTATCATTCCGGGCATGCTGGGACTCTTTATTTTTATGATAACTGTGTATGGTTTGGGCACGGAACTTAAATTTGGCACAGCAGACGAACTCATGGCAGCTTCAGGCGACTCTGTAATTGTAGCCGTTACGGGTAAACTCATTCCTCAGCTGGTTATATTTTTACTTAGCGGCACGGTGTATATATTGTGGCTTTATGCCTGGCTGCGTTTTCCGTGCCACTGCGGCATTCTGCGCATGTGGTCGGTAATGGCTCTATTTGTATTGGCCTGTCAGGGACTAGGTGTATTTATGTTCACTATGCTGCCCACCCTGCGTCTGGGGCTGTCGTTTGCCTCGCTTTGGGGTGTAATTTCTTTCAGTATATCGGGCATGTCATTTCCATGCATGGCCATGCACCCCATTCTGCAAGGACTGGCTAATCTATTTCCCTTGCGCCACTACTTTCTGCTATATGTAAACTGTGCTCTCGATGGCTACCCGCTGGCCAATGCCTGGCCATATGTACTGGTACTTATTGGCTTTGCCCTATTACCATGGCCCTGTATGCCCCGCCTCAAAAAGGTACTCAAAACTTATCAATACGAACCCTAACCCCTTAGCGCTTTGACCTATGTCCTTCTCTAACTATTGGCACCAGGCACTCACCGATTGGAACTACCTGTTTCACGAAGAGCTGCGCACCATCATCAAGGATAAGGGGGTGCTCATCTTCTTTTTTCTTGTGCCACTGGGCTACCCCCTACTCTACGCCTTTATCTATACTAACGAGGTGGTACGCGATGTGCCCATCGCTGTGGTAGACGACTGCCGTTCATCGCTCAGCCGCCAATACTTACGTCACCTTGATGCCACTCCCGACGTGAAAATCATTTCGTACTGCGCCAACATGCAGGAGGCCAAGCAACACATCAAACACCGCGAAGCCTATGGTGCGGTTTACATTCCGCGCGATTTCAGTCAACGTATTGCAAGCGGCGAACAGGTGAATGTAAATGCCTATGCCGACATGAGCGGACTGCTCTACTACAAAAGTGTGCTCACGGCCAATACCAACGTAAGTCTGGCCATGAACGCACAAATTAAAATACGCCGTTCAAGAAGCACTACGGCCGAACAGGAACTGGTGGCCGAACACCCCATTGCCTATGAAGAGGTTTCGATTTATAACCCACAGGGGGGCTTTGCTACCTTTCTTATTCCGGCTGTGCTTATACTAATTATTCAGCAGACATTGCTGCTGGGGGTGGGTATGGCTGCCGGAACGGCACGCGAGCAAAACCGATTTCACAACCTGGTTCCGATTGAACGCCACCACACGGGACTGCTGCGCATTGTATGGAGCAAATCGTTTGCCTATCTGTTGGTTTACCTGCCTATCTCGGTATATGTATTGGGCGTTGTGCCACGCATATTCAGCCTCAACCAAATTGGAAATCCCTGGGACATGTGCCTTTTTATCATTCCGTTTATTATGGCTAGTATTTTCTTTGCCATGACGGTCAGTGCCTTTGTACGCCACCGCGAAATGTGCATTGTGCTCATCGTATTTACCTCTGTGCCGCTTCTTTTTATATCGGGACTGTCGTGGCCCGGAAGCGCTGTTCCTGCTATGTGGAAGGCCATCAGCTATGCTTTTCCATCGACCTTCGGCATCAATGGCTTTGTGGCCATCAACAATATGGGGGCCGACCTTGCTGATGTGCAACAAAACTGGAACATGCTGTGGGTACAGGCCATTGTATACTGCTTTACTACTTGCGTGGTTTACCGGTCAAGCATCATTAACTCGCGCCGCCGGATACATGCCGAGTGGAAGACACAGAAAGCAAGCAAAGCTACAATGTCCTAATCCTAAAAATGCAAAAGGATTGATACCAAGGATAATCGCCATAAACCAAACCGCTACCATCAACCATTCTGTTTTTAGAAAGTTCGAACGGTGCTTCGATGTGTAAAAAGTTATACATGCGGTTTAAAAATATAACCACCGGGTGCTGAATGGTTTAAACATGGGCTATGCTATACAGCATCGGCGCAACGTAAAACCCATTATATCTATTGACGCTAAAAGCCCTCCTGCGATGTGGCAGGAGGGCTTTTAAATTGAAACAAAAAGCGTTGGCAGTGCTGCAGTAATGCTGCCACTGCCTTGCAATTAGCCATTTACGCGCTTATAATCCTCAAGGAACTTTTGCAAACCAGAGTCGGTAAGCGGGTGCTTGAGCAGGCCTTTAATGGCAGCCAAGGGGCAAGTAGCCACATCGGCTCCTACGCCAATGCACTGAATAATGTGTGCGGTGTGACGGATGGATGCAGCCAATACTTCGGTCTCATAACCATAGTAACGATACATCTCAACAATCTTTCCGACCAATGCAATACCATCTTCGCTGATATCGTCCAAACGACCTACGAAGGGCGAAACATAGGTTGCACCAGCCTTTGCTGCGAGCAGAGCTTGTCCTACGGAGAACACCAGGGTGCAATTGGTACGGATGCCTTTTCCGGTAAAATATTTGATAGCTTTAATACCATCGGCAATGCAGGGTACTTTGACTACAATATGGGGGTTGAGCGCAGCAAGTTCTTCGCCTTCCTTAATCATGCCTTCATAATCGGTGGCTATA
The DNA here is from genome assembly GCA_937906495.1 of uncultured Prevotella sp. Taxonomy (GTDB): domain Bacteria; phylum Bacteroidota; class Bacteroidia; order Bacteroidales; family Bacteroidaceae; genus Alloprevotella. Next base: position 18,318 of record CALCVT010000073.1, on the reverse strand, counting down.
ACCTCTGCGCTTACATCACCCTGCACAATGTTGCAAATTTCTACGTAATGTTTACGCTGGTTCTCTACTCCTTGAATGCCTTCTTTAGCCATGAGCGAGGGGTTTGTGGTTACTCCATCGAGTACACCCATGTCATAAGCTTCGCGAATTTGATCAAGGTTGGCTGTATCTATAAAAAACTTCATGGTGGTAATGATTTAAAAAGTTACGGTGCAAATATAATGATTTTTTCATAGATATTGCGAATGTTTGAGGCACGAAAAAAAGCCTTTTAAGGCTACTTTTTTATTATCAAGTTAGATGATAACCATAAGTTACGCCCAGACTTTTTCTAGCTAAGGAAGGTGTTTTTGCCCGCAGTCTAACTGAATATCTACAAGATTAACTACTGAAAATGTATAATACAAAAAAGGTTTCCCTGCTGATACAGAGAAACCTTTTTGAGAGGTTTTTAAAACCTTAATTCGCTTTGATTAAGCCTTAACACGGTTCAGATATGAGCCATCACGCGTATCAACTTCAATAATTTCGCCCTCGTTGATAAAGAGGGGTACACGTACTTCAACACCCGTTTCGAGCTTGGCAGGCTTAGTAGCATTGGTAGCAGTATCGCCCTTGAGGCCCGGCTCAGTATATACAATCTGGAGTTGGGTCTTCACCGGCATCTCAGCGTAAAGGATAGTCTCTGTAGAAGCATCGCTTACTACCTCGCATACGTCACCTTCCTTCATGTAGTCTACACCCGTGATAAGGTCTTTGGCGATGGGCACCTGATCGAAGGTTTCCTGGTTCATGAAGATGTAGTCGGTACCCTCCATATAGAGATACTGGTAGGGGCGACGCTCAACGCGCACGTCTTCGAGTGCTTCGCCGATGTTAAAACGCTTTTCGAGCACGCGTCCGCTGACAACGTCCTTAAGCGTAGTACGCATGATGGTATTTCCCTTACCGGGCTTTACATGCAAAAAGTCAATGCAGAAGAAGAGTTTGCCGTCGAGACGAATGCAAGTACCCTTCTTGATGTCTTGTGATTTAATCATTGCGGATGGAATGTATATAGTTTGATTGTTGTTGCTTACGGCCGCAAAATTACTCTTTTTTTACCAAAGTAAGAAATTAGAGCCGCTAAAAAGCGCCATAATGCGAGGCTTTAGCGCGGGTAAAGGGGCAAACAGCACTTTAGGTGAGGCCTTTGCTACATGTTTTTGGAGGTGCTGCTCACTCCGGATACTCATTTTTACGACATACACTCATTAAACGGCCCGGAGTGTAACTACCTGTTAGCCACTTGGCTGGTTTCTGCAAGGCTGTTTGCATTTAGCAGGCTATTTTACCGCCTATTTAAATTATCGTTATTATCTTTGCGGTAATATGAAGTATTCCTTTATTATCCCCGTATATAATCGCCCGGACGAGGTAGAAGAACTTTTGGAAAGTCTGACTAACCAAACGCTCAAGAATTTTGAGGTGCTCGTAATTGAAGATGGTTCGAGCATTCCCTGCCAGCAGGTTGTTGAAACTTACAAAGATCTACTTGACGTGCACTATTATGCTAAGCCGAATTCCGGCCCCGGACAAACACGTAACTATGGTGTAGAACGGGCTCACGGCAAATATGTGCTGATACTCGACTCCGATGTGGTATTGCCCGAAGGCTACCTGGCTGCTGTCGATGCCGAACTCCAAAAGCAACCATGCGATGCCTTTGGAGGACCAGACTGTGCCCACCCTTCGTTTACCCCTACGCAAAAGGCAATTAACTACGCCATGACGTCGTTCTTTACCACAGGGGGCATTCGCGGAGGTAAAAAGAAACTCGACAAATTCTATCCTCGTTCCTTCAACATGGGCGTGCAGCGCGAGGCCTATACCCGGCTTGGTGGCTTCTCGCCGATGAGATTTGGCGAAGACATCGACTTTTCAACGCGCATATTTAAGGAAGGATACGCTTGCCGCCTCTTTCCAGAGGCATGGGTATGGCATAAACGCCGCACTGACCTGCGCAAGTTTTTCAAACAAGTTCACAACTCGGGCATCGCACGTATAAATCTGACCAAACGCCACCCTGGCACACTCAAACTCGTACACTTGCTTCCGGCTGTATTTACTGCAGGTTGCTTTGCTCTGCCTGTTTTTGCACTTGCTGCAGCCTTGATGCACTGCCCACACTGGTGGGCGATGCTCCTGCCTTTGTTATTGTTTGCCTGCCTGGTACTGGCCGATGCCACCCGTGCCGAAAAAAGTTTAGGGGTAGGTATTCGTGCCGTTGCAGCCTCGTATGTGCAACTGTTGGGCTATGGCACCGGCTTTATCAGAGCCTGGTGGAAACGCTGTGTACTCGGACACAACGAATTCGAAGCCTTTAAAAAGAATTTTTACAAGTAGACTATGAAACTGAGCATTACCGACTTGAGTCTGGAGGACCGCCCACGCGAAAAGTTCGAAGCCCTTGGAGCTTCAAGCCTTTCGACGGCCGAACTTTTAGCCATACTCATAGGATCGGGAAGCCAGGACGAAAATGCAGTACAACTGATGCAACGCGTGATGAACGACTGCAAGGGTAGCCTGGCCTGCCTGGGGCGCAAAAGCATTGCCGAACTCTGCCAATACAAAGGGCTCGGGCCTGCCAAAGCCATCACAATGCTTGCTGCATGCGAATTAGGCAATCGGCGAGCGCTCGAAAACGCACAAGCCAAAAAGGTTTTTACATCAGCAAACGACATCTACAATTACTTTTTGCCCATACTGCGCGACAAGTCTATCGAAGAGAGCCACATACTGCTGCTAAAAAACAATCTGAGCCTCATTACCTCTAAGCTTATTAGCCGCGGAGGAATTACAGGCACCGTAGTCGACATCCGACTCATACTCAAAGAAGCCCTGCTGGCCGGAGCTACCCACATTGCCCTCTGTCACAACCATCCCTCAGGCAATGCCAAGCCCAGCAGACAGGACGACGAACTTACCAAAAGGCTGAAGTTAGCTGCCAAACAAATTGATATTACACTCATTGACCATATTATTGTTACAGACGGCAACTTTTACAGCTATAGCAACGAAGGGTGCCTTTAACATCCCCCTTCATATAAACTTACCACCTATAAACAAACAACCACTATGACTCCCGAAGAAAAACTGAAGATAGAAGAACGTATTATTGACGTGCTTAAAACCGTTTACGACCCTGAGATTCCTGTCGACGTGTACAACCTCGGACTTATCTACCGCATTGAAATGCACGAGAACGGCGAACTCGATGTAGACATGACGCTCACAGCACCCAATTGTCCGGCTGCAGACTTTATTGTTGAGGATGTCCGCATTAAACTAGCCGGTGTCGAAGGAGTTAAAGAGGCTAAGGTGAACTTAGTGTTCGACCCCGAATGGGATAAAGACATGATGAGCGAAGAGGCTAAACTCGAATTAGGTTTCTTGTAACCTCAACACTCTGCACACCGATAACTTAACTACTCTATCTACGGCTGTGCCAAATGCAATAGCGCTAATCATTTCCCTATATCCGAAAGTAAAGACACATGGTTCAAAACTCACATTCGTCCGCTCACCAAGAAAGATATGACAACCGGGGCCGCGGTCCTGTTTACTTCATTTCGGACGCCCATCTTGGCAGTCTGGCCATCCCGCACGGCCGCACACAAGAAAGGCGACTGGTAAACTTTTTGGACAACATCAAACACAAAGCACAGGCCATCTATCTGTTGGGCGACATGTTCGACTTTTGGCACGAATACCGTACAGTTGTACCTAAAGGCTATACCCGTCTGCTGGGAAAAATCAGCGAACTGACTGATATGGGTATCGAGGTGCACTACTTTTATGGGAACCACGATTTATGGCAGGGCGATTACTTTGAAAAAGAATGTGGCATGACCATTCACCGGCACAACGAAGTGGTCGAAATTTACGGACAGATGTTCTTCTTAGCACATGGCGATGGTTTAGGCTCTAAAGACAAAAACTTCAAGTTGCTACGTTCAGTATTTCACAACCGCTTTTGCCAACGTCTTTTTGCCTCAATACACCCACGCTGGGGAGTAGCATTCGGACTGGAGTGGGCAAAACGCTCACGCCTTAAGCGCGAAGATGGGCTGGAGCCCCCCTATCAAGGCGAAGAGAACGAAGAGTTGATTATCTTTGCCAAAGACTATCTGCAAACACACCCAGACATTAACTTTTTCGTATTCGGGCATCGCCATATCGAGCTCGACTTGATGCTCACCCGCAGTTCGCGCCTGCTCATTCTGGGCGATTGGATTACACACTTCTCGTATGCAGTATTCGATGGCGAACACATGTTTATGGAAAACTTTATTGAAGGCGAAAGCCGCCCATAATAAATCGCTCTACAACGCTGCACAACTTTCAACACTCATCAGTTTCTACTCAAACAGCACATTATAATATAAAGCACCCTATCAGCAACCAGTTATAAAGTTGCTACGGGTGCTTTTTAAGCCTTTGAATGTAGCAAAACTACCTATATTAGCGTTTTTAAATAAAGAGTTGCCACCCAAACGGGAACTTTATATAGTAGCATCCACATTTTACAAACCTTTAAACTGAAAAACTTATGTTCAAATCAAAAGTTCTAATCGTACTGGCCTCCTTGCTGATGGCCATGACGGCTCACGCACAACTCCTGTGGAAGGTGAGCGGTAACGGACTGACTACTCCGTCGTACATCATGGGTACTTATCACCTTGCACAAGGCAACTTTACTGATAGTGTGCCGGGACTCAAACAAGCCTTAAAGGCCTGTTCACAAGTATACGGCGAACTCGACATGCAACCACTGATGAACGATCCTGCTGCTGCCAAACGCATGCAACAAGCCATGCAGTTGCCCGACGAACAAACCATTGACAAAGTGCTGAATGCCGAACAATACAAACAACTGAATGACTTCTTGAAACAAACCATGGGCACGGACCTGAACAATCCGGCCATGGCCTCGCTCAAACGCCTCTCTCCTGCTGCCATCAACACACAACTGCAACTGCTGCTGTATATTCAAACAGAAAAAAGCTTTAATCCGCAAGACCAGTTCGATGCCTACTTCCAAAAGTACGCCCGCCAAAACAATAAAAAGGTGGGAGGCCTCGAAACTATAGACTTCCAAATGAAAATTCTCTTCCTTAACACTCCCATCAAGCGTCAAGTAGAGCAACTCATGTGCCTAATAAACAATACCGACTATGCACGCAACATGGCACAACGCATTGTGAAGGCCTTTTACAAGCAAAACCTTACGGAAATTCAGAAACTCTTAGAAGAAAAACGACGCGACGCATGCGACTCGACTCCCGAGGAAGATGCCATGCTTATTTATAACCGCAACGCCAACTGGGCCAAAGCGCTGCCAGCCATCATGAAAAAAGGGTCGACCTTTGTAGCAGTAGGTGCAGGACATCTGCCCGGCGAAAAAGGACTACTCGCACAACTTAAGCAGCAAGGTTACCAGGTTACTCCCGTAAAATAATTTTCCGAAACGCACATGGACAATCTGTTTTTGAGCGCTTCACACCTTGTGAAGCGCTATGCCAACCACACAGCACTCAATGACGTAAGCATTAAAGTGCCTAAAGGAAAGGTTTTTGGACTGCTCGGCCCCAATGGTGCAGGCAAAACTACACTTATACGTATTATTAACCGCATCACTGCCCCCGATGCAGGAGAGGTTATTTTTGACGGACACCCCTTTGCACCCGAAGACGTGATGCGAATCGGCTACCTGCCCGAAGAGCGCGGACTCTATAAAAAAATGAAGGTAGGCGAACAAGCTATCTACCTAGCACGACTCAAGGGACTTACCAACCACGAAGCCACCACACGCCTTAAGGCATGGTTCGAAAAGTTTGGCATTATGCCCTGGTGGGACAAAAAACTCGAAGAACTCTCAAAGGGCATGCAACAAAAGGTTCAGTTTATTATTACCGTACTGCACGAACCACCATTGCTCATCTTCGACGAGCCTTTTTCGGGCTTTGACCCTGTAAATGCCGAAATGCTCAAACACGAAATACTCGAGCTCAAAGAGAAAGGACACACCATCATCTTTTCGACTCACAACATGGCATCGGTTGAGGAGGTATGCGACGAAATAGCCCTTATCAACCATTCGCAAGTGGTGCTGACGGGCAATGTAGCTGAAGTTAAAACCCGCTTCCGCACAGGCGTATACGAAGCCACGTCGACCAATGGTACGCTACACAACGTGGAGGATTGCTTTAGTATTATTAACCACACCGAAACGGGCAACCTGCACACCTATACCCTGCAAAAAAATGACGGAAAGACCAACTCAACACTCATTAAAGCCGTAGCCGACCAAATAGAACTGCAATCTATCAGCGAGCAAATGCCTACAATGCAAGAAATATTTCTGCGTGTAGTTGGTCAAACAGCACCCTAAAACAACCTATCCAAATGTCGAAAACGCTACTTATTATACAACGAGAATTCGCCACACGCGTCAAGAAAAAGTCATTTATCATCATGACTATTCTTATGCCCTTTGTATTTGCTGCCCTGATATTTGTACCTATCTGGCTGGCAGGTATTGAAGACGATGAGCAAAAAGCCGTGGCCATTTCAGACACTACTGCGCGCTACATCGGACACTTTAAAGACGATGCCATCTATCGCTTTGTTCCGATTACCGACCCCAACAACCCGGCCTACTATACCGACACCACGCAGTACGAAGCCGTGCTAAGCATTAGTGCAGACCTGGTGAAAAACCCCAAGGCTGTAACAATATACTCGTACAAAGAGGTTCCTTCAGGCCTGCTCAGCTATGTGCAGAATGTGCTTAACGAACAGGTACGCCGTGACAAACTGGCCTCAACGGGCATAAACGGCATCGAAAGCATTATTAAAGATGTGCAAACGGAACTGGAAATACCTACCGTAAAGCGCAATGCCCAAGGCGATTCAAGCACTTCGGACACCGGCATCGCCATTGCAGCCGGCTTTGTATTTACATTCCTTATTTACATGTTCGTTATGTCGTACGGAGGTATGGTCATGGCCAGTGTAATGGAGGAGAAAACCAACCGCATTGTGGAATTGATGGTTTCGAGTGTTAAGCCTTTCCAACTCATGATGGGCAAAATTATCGGCATCTCACTGGTAGGTTTTGTCCAACTTCTTATATGGGGAGTTATGCTTGTAGTTATTTTGCTGGGAGCATCGGCATTGTTCGGTACATCGGCAGCCGAAACTCAACAAGCTATTGCCGAAAGCCAAATGATGGGTATGGGTATGACACCCAATGCTGCTAACCTGGCGCAACCCTCGGCAAGCGCTGAAACCATTACTGCCATCATGAACCTGCCGCTTATTGAAATGGGCATTTGCTTTGTACTCTATTTTGTGGCGGGCTACCTGCTCTATGCCTCGTTCTTTGCTGCCGTTGGCGCATCGGTCAACGAACAAGAAGACTCATCACAGTTTATGATGCCTGTAGTCCTTATCATGGTTTTCGGGCTGTATGCAGCTCTCGGTTCGGCCGATAATACAAACGGCCCATTGGCATTTTGGGCTTCAATGTTCCCACTCACCTCGCCCATCGTTATGATGGTGCGCATTCCCTTTAGCGTGCCACTTTGGCAAGTAGCTCTTTCGCTGGGCATACTGTACGCTACCGCCCTGCTCTTTGTATGGTTTAGCGCGCGCATCTACCGTGTAGGCATCCTGATGTACGGCAAAAAGCCCTCACTGAAGGAAATGATTAAATGGATGCGCTACAAATAAACCTTGCTCAATAAATCTACAGATCTTGACTTACTGTCGAGGCTTACCAGCCGTATACTTTTGAAACCGAAGGCTGATGTCCGTGTTTTACGAACATCAGCCTTCGGTTTATATATGAGTCCATACTAATATTACCGGCTACACAGATAACATATTATTGCTGCCTAACCAATGCGCTAATACTAACTTTTAGAATGGATGGGTCTTCTCTTCAATGAAAAACTCCCCCACCGGGTACCAATTGACCTGCTATGAGCAATGACATGACATTCAACAAGGTATAGAGCTAAGAACTATGCCATCCGTTTGGAGTAGTCTTAATATTCTCCGTACGATGATTACAACACTTCGACTCCTAGCAAGAGTCTGTCACAAAAACTAATGCGGGGATAACTTGCTATAAGAATGTAAACATGGGATGTATACTTTCTTAGACAAGGTGTAAAAATGTTTACCCCCTTCTGTAAGAAAAAACTGCATGGGCATAGCGTAAAAGACGAATAGAAAAAAAATAGAAGTCCGCAAAATTAGGATTGCGGACTTCTATAAAAGATTTTGAAGAAACTAATAAACTAATGCTTACAAACCATAGCTGAAAGCATCGATATAGTTGTAGAACACACCACCTAAACCAAGGACAATAACGCCCAAGGTGCAGATGGCTAAAGCCATACGTGTTGAAACATCGCTCTTGAAGTTGGCTATCGGGCTTTCGCTGGGGTTAATATACATAGCCTTAACGATAAGCAGGTAGTAATAGAGCGAAATAACGGTGTTGACCAATGCAAGGAACACAAGCAGGTGATAGCCTGCATGGAACGCTGCCATGAAAACAAAGAACTTTGAGAAGAATCCGGCAAAGGGCGGAATACCTGCCAACGAGAAGAGGCAGAGCGTCATAATAAACGCCAGCTTCGGATTGGTTTGGTACAATCCGTTGTAATCGCTGATATTGATTTTACCGCTGTTCTCCTCAACAGTTGTCATTACTGCAAAAGCACCGAGGTTCGACACCATATAAACAAGCAGATAGAACACCAATGCCGTCATACCTTGTGCCGTACCATCCATTATAGCAAGTACAAGGTAACCGGCCTGCGAAATAGCCGAGAAGGCCATGAATCGCTTCAGGTTGTTCTGACGGATAGCAAAAAGGTTGGCTACGGTAATTGAAGCTACAATTACCCAATACATGCCTGTATTCCAGCTATACATCAAGTCGCTCTGTGCAAAAGCCTTTACAAGCACCGTGAGGAGTACAAAGGCTGCAGATCCCTTTGAAATAACGCTCAAGAATCCTGTTACAACGGTTGGAGCACCTTCGTAAGTATCGGCTGTCCAAAGATGGAAGGGTACCAATGAAATTTTGAAGCCCATGCCGGTAATAAAAAGCAACATGCCGAAGATAGAAAGCAATGAACCATCGAGTAAAGCACCAACCTCGTTGAAGTAGAGCGTACCGGTGGCACCATAGATGAGCGAAATACCATAAAGCAGCAATGCGCTCGAGAAGAGAGCCAAAAGGATAAACTTAGCTCCGGCTTCGGCGCTCTCATGGCGTTTTTTGTCGAAGGCCACCAGAGCTGTCATAGGCACTGAAGCGAGTTCGAGACCAATGAAGAACATCAGGAAGTGACCGCTCGACACCATAAAGTACATACCGAGCAGGGTAAAGAGTACGAGCATATAGAACTCGCCCTGCTTTACCAGGTTTTCAGGACGGCTTAGCCACTTGTGAGCCATGAGGAATACAACCAGCGTACCGATACTGAGCACGCTCTTGAGCACGGTCATCATCGGGGTATACTGATACATGCCTCCGAAGGCACTGGCACTGACTGCATCGCAGGCAGGCAACAGATTACACACCGTGTGGGCGGCCAGCAATATCACGGGCAGGAAAGTATTGTAAACTCCCTTCCCGCTCTTTTTATCCGGACACATGAAGAGGTCTGCTACAAACAGGATCAGAATCACTGCCAGCAATGACATCTCCTCACGCATATACAAGAATTGCGAATAATCCATTTTTAATTGTAGTTTATGAGATTAAAGGAAGGGGTTGCATCCCGATACTGTAACCGTAGCAGTATGAATATGATTGACAATAGGAGCTACACCATTCGAAATCATATCGCTTACCCAGAAGGGAGCCATACCAAGACCAGCAACAGCAAGGATTAGACAGATAACCGAGAAGCGCTCGTCCCACGTGGCATCTGTAAGCTGCAAATGATGCTCGTTGGTACAGGTACCATAGAGTATTTTACCTACAACGCGCAAAATGTACACAGCTGTTACTACAATACTGGTACAAGCTGCAATAGTGAGCACGCGGTGGAAGGTATCGGCATTTTGGAACGAACCTACAAAGATTGTCATCTCGGCAATAAAACCAGAGAAACCGGGAAGTCCAAGGTTAGCTAAACCTGCAAGGATGTAGCCTACTGAAAGGAAAGGCATAATGCGCATTAAACCATTCAACTCGCGGATATCACGGGTATGTGTACGGCCGTAAATCATACCGATAAGGGCAAAGAAGAGGGCCGTCATCAAACCGTGGCTAAGCATCTGGAGCACTGCACCTGTACAAGCTGTTTGATTAAGCATGAGGATGGCAAAGAGTACCAAGCCGCAGTGCGAAACCGAACTGTAGGCGTTGATATACTTGAGGTCGGTCTGCACACAAGCTGAGAAAGCACCATAAACAACCGAGATACCTGTAAGGATAAGGAATATCCAGCTTAACTCATTAGCTGCATCGGGCATGAGGTACATGGCAATACGGAAGCATCCATAGCCACCCAACTTCATTAATACACCGGCATGGAGCATGGATACAGCCGTAGGGGCTGAAGCGTGACCATCGGGGCTCCAGGTGTGGAAGGGGAAGAGGGCACCGAGCACACCGAAACCAATGAACGTAAGAGGGAACCAGATGCACTGCTGCGTGAAGTCAATAGCATGGGCACCACCTGTGTGGTTGGCAATCTCTACAATGTTCATAGTATTGCCGCCGGCTCCATAGAAGATACCAAAGATACCACACATCAGGAAAGCCGATCCACCCATAAGCATAAGGGTGAGTTTCATGGCAGCATACTCCTTTTTACCGCTACCCCATACACCAATAAGCAAATACATGGGAATAAGGGCAACCTCGTAGAACATGAACATGGCGAACATGTCGATAGAGATGAAGAAGCCAAATACACCAAGACTCAACAGTGTGAACCAAAGGAAATATTCCTTTGTAAGGGGCTTGAGTTGCCAGGAGGCAAAGGTTCCGGTAAAGACGATGACTGCAGACAGTAGCAGCATAGCTACTGATATGCCATCGACACCTACCGAATATTTGATATGAAGCGGCTCAATCCAATTAAATGAAGCTGTATAGAGCATCTCGTCGGTTGCACCGGCTGCACGGTCACCGATAAAGGTTACGGTTAAATAGGCTGCCAGTATAAGCAACGCCGTACTACCTGCTACCATCACAGCACGTACGCCCTTCACATCGCGGGCCAGCCACAAGCCAAGCAGCATGACCAAGGGAATGAGTACAAATAATGATAAGAAATTCATTGTTGTAAATTTGTTCTGTTAAAACTAAGCGAACGCCATGATTGCCAGCAGAGTCAACGTGCCGAGCAGGAATACATAAGCGTACTTCTGCACCGAACCGCTTTGGAAACCGCGAATGCGGAAACTCAGCGCATGGGTGCCCCAGGCCAGGAAGTTGAAGAAGCCATCTACAATGTGGTGGTCGAACCAGGCAATGGGCTTGGACACGCGGGCAAAGATGATGCGATGTGTAATATACTGGTAAACCTCATCGAGGTAAAAGCGCTTATAGGCCCACTGATGGAGCGAAGCGAATTTCTCGGCGAGTGCATCGGCCTTGGGCTGACGCTTGCCAATATACATGTAAGTGGCCAGGAAGATGGAAGCTACAGCTATAACAATAGATGTACCTGCTACGTTCCAGTCGAGATGTATGTCGTAGAGCTGACCATCGGCGCTTACAAAATGACCGAAAGGTATGAAACCTGCCACACAGGTAACAACAGCCAGGAACATTAAAGGGAAGGTCATGCACAAAGGAGCCTCGTGGGGAGTATGCTTGGCATGAAGTTCAACATTCTCGGTTCCCCAGAAAATGCCGTAGTACAAACGGAACATATAGAAAGCGGTCATGGCTGCAATGGCAGTCATAATCCAACCCATTGCGGGCATATAGGCAAAGGCTGCCGTAAGGATTTCGTCTTTCGAGAAGAAACCTGAGAAGGGAGGAATACCCGAAATAGCCAGACAGGCTATCAAGAAGGTGATGTGAGTAATGGGCATATATTTGCGCAAGCCTCCCATTGCCGACATTTCGTTGCTATGTACGGCATGGATAATACAACCCGCTCCCAAGAAGAGCAATGCCTTAAACATGGCATGAGTAAAGAGGTGGAACATCGAAGCCATATAACCTAATGAACCTACATGCTCATGTCCGGTAACATACTCGGTACATACACCGAGCGAAACCATCATAAAGGCAATCTGCGAAATAGTTGAGAAAGCAAGTACACGCTTAATATCGCTCTGACAGCAGGCTACTGCTGCTGCATAGAAGGCCGTGAATGCACCAACCCATGCTACGATGTGAAGGGTGCCGGGGGCATATTCTACCCACAAGGGGAAGAGACGGGCAATCTGGAACACACCGGCAACAACCATAGTTGCTGCGTGGATAAGAGCCGACACAGGGGTAGGACCTTCCATCGCATCGGGAAGCCAAATGTGAAGAGGGAACATTGCACTTTTACCTGCACCACCGATAAACATCAAGAACAAGGCCGTCGGAAGCATCATAGCTCCCTGGGCAAAGCCTTCCTGATGGAATTCAAAACCGAACGACTTACAATAATACCCGTAAATAAGGATACCTATAAGGAAGAAGAGGTCGGCAAAACGTGTTACAATGAAGGCCTTCTTTGAAGCAGAAATGGCTGCTGGCGAAGTGTAATAGAAACCGATGAGCAGATAGGATGATACACCTACCAACTCCCAGAACATATACATCTGGAAGATGTTGGTGGCTACAACCAAGCCCAACATCGACATAGTGAACAGGCTGAGGAAAGCATAGTAACGCTGAAAACCGCGCTCGCCATGCATATAACCAAAGGAGTAAATATGTACCATGAGCGACACCGTTGAGATGACAATTAACATCATCACCGAAATGGGGTCTATCATAATACCCATATCAAAGCTCAATCCCTCCACAAAGAAGGGCAGCCACTTGAAGTTGTAAGGCATGAGCGTAGGAAGCACGCCTTCGGCCGTACGAGCAGTATTGAAGAAGTACTCGTAAGCTGTGGCATACGACAAAGCCGCCACCACGAGCAATACGGCAGTACCCAACATACCCGCTGCTTTATGGCTGAACCATTTACCGAAAACTCCTAAAAGGAGGAACGAGAAGAATGGCAGCAAAAGGATGAATATTGTTGATTCCATTTTTTGTTAAGTTTACAGGCTTATTATCTACCACTTCATCTTCTCGAGTTCATCTACCTGTATGTTCTTGACCATTCGGTAGATGTTAATCATGATAGCTATGGCTATAGCACTCTCTGCTGCCGATATGGCGATAGAGAACAATGCAAAGAAATAGCCCTCATTACCTTCGGGATAAAGCATGCGGTTGAACACTGCAAAGTTAAGGTCGGTTGCATTGAGCATCAACTCGACCGATAGAAGGATGGCCAATGTGCTGCGACGCGTAAGGAAGCCGAAAACGCCAGCAAACATCATTACGGCCGAAATGATAAGAATATATTCCAACTGAATCATAATGAACGTTTTAAGGGTTAACGTTTACGGGCAATCAATAACGCACCTACAATGCAGGCAAGCAACAGCACACTGACAGCCTCGAATGGAAGCAAGTAGCCGTTTTCGCCCGTTGAGAGCATATTAAGACCAATTGACTGAATTGATGTAGCAGCCTGGGCTGTTTCGCTAGGAGCTGAAAGCACTTGCGCCTTGAAGTTGTGAGTGAGTACAATCCAAACAAAGGTTCCAAAACCTACCAAACTGAGGAGAAATCCCCAGGATGCGTCCTTTACCTTACGCTTGAATGTCTCTTCCTTCGCTCCTTCGGTAAGCAAGATGGAGAACACGTAAAGCACAATGATACCGCCGGCATATACCATTACCTGAACGGAACCCAAAAACGTGTAGCCCATCAAAAAGTACAAACCTGCTGTGCCCAAAAGCACGAAAAGCAGATAGGTGGCAGCGCGCACTATGCTTTTGGTCATTACCGTCGCAAAAGACGACAGCACAATCAATACTGCCAGGATGACGAACATGATATTTTGTGAATCCATGAAACTTGTTTAATTTGTGGCGGCAGAGGCGGTGTAAGCGAAATGGCATCGGCAATAACCGATTGAGAACCGGATTGGCGTACGTAATATCACAAATTGAATTCTATCAAAATAAAACGTTACGCACAATAGCTGGTGGAATTTGAGCTACGCCGTCTGCTGCCGGTCGTCCTGTTACTTTTCTTGAACCTTCGAGCCCTCGTGATTGAGCGTCTTTACGAGTTTGGTACGGTCGAAGACTGCATTCTCGTAACTTTGATCAAAGGTAATGGCATTGTGAGGACAAGCACGGGTGCAGAGTTGGCAAAACATGCAAGAGCCAAGGTCGTACTCATACTTAACGAGACGTTTTTTCTTCTTGCCGTCGGGAGTTTCATAGAACTCACTCGTCACCTTGATTGTGCCGTTGGGGCAAGCCATCTGGCAAAGACCGCAACCTACACACTTGTGCTCATTCTGCTCATTATGGGGCATCGTGAGTGAACCGCGAAAACGATCGAACATCACGTTTGTCGCACGGTTCTCAGGATATTGCTCGGTAATCTTGGGGGTAAAGAACTCGCGCATAGTTGTTTTCAAACCTGTGCCAAGGCTCTTTACGCCATCCAGGATTCCGCCTATATAACTTTTTTCTTCCATGAGTGTATTTACCAATTAGAAATGCCAGCCCATAGCTACGCAAAGAGCCATGAGGACAAGGTTTACCATGCTAAAAGGCACGAGGTACTTCCACTCCAACGAAAGAATCTGGTCGATTCGCAGGCGGGGGAATGTCCAACGGAGCCACATAAGCAAGAATATCACAAAGAAAGTTTTACCAATGAACCACACTGCACCAGGGATATAGTCCATCACACCATTAAAGGCTTCGAGGCCGTAGATGTGCAGAGGAGCCCAACCACCCAGGAAGATGGTCGAAGCCATACCGGCACAGATAAAGAGGTTCAAGTACTCGGCAAGATAGTAGTAACCAAAGTGCATACCCGAATACTCGGTATGGTAACCTGCGGTCAACTCACTTTCACACTCAGGCAAGTCGAAGGGGCCACGGTTACACTCAGCATTACCTGCCACCAGATAAATAAAGAAGGCTATCACTGCGGGAATATGTCCACGGAACAGGTTCCAGCCATTTACATATTGGTCTTGGCAAATTTCGCTGAACGACATGGTTCCAGTAAGGCAAATCATGGCAAGCATAGTCATGCCTATCGAAAGTTCGTAGCTGATAATCTGCGCACCGCTTCGCATAGCACCAATCAGCGAATACTTGTTATTACTACTCCAACCGGCAAGCAGAATACCTACCACGCCAATTGAAGAAATAGCCAGGAAGAAGAACACGCCGACATTAAAGTCGATAATGTGCGCACCCTTGTTCCAGGGCAGACATGCAAAGGTTACCATTGAAGCCGTCACCACCATAAAGGGAGCCAGGTTGTGAAGGAAGAGGTCGCTCTGTCGCATGCTGATAATCTCCTTGGTCAGCATTTTGAACACGTCGCTGAACACCTGGAGTACACCCCATTTACCTACACGCATCGGGCCAAGGCGGCACTGGAAAGCTGCGCAGACCTTGCGCTCCATGTAGATAAGGGCTATAGCAAACACAGCATACAGCGTGATGATGACCAGTGCCACCAGGATGCTCTCAGTCAGAATGGCACCCCATTCGGCAAAGCCACACGTCTGCGTCAGAAAGCTGTGAAGCCAAGTTGAAACTATTGAAAAGTCGAACATTGTTTATCGTATGGGTTACTGATTCCGGTAATCCTTTGCGCTACACGAGTTAAACTTGTTGCGAAAGACTGCCGGCTATCTGTATTGAACAACTCAGTTAACGGTCGATATCGGGCACTACGTAGTCTACGGTTCCACCGATGGTAATAAGGTCGGCCAGCATATTGTTCTGACATGCAGTGTGCATCACAGCTACCAAGGGTAAACCGGTAGAACGGTAGTGCAGGCGGTAGGGAGACTTGTCGCCCTTGCTCTCGATGTATACGCCCATACGTCCACGGCTGCCTTCGACCTCGCTAAAGAAGGTTCCTGCAGGAAGTTTGATGATTGGTTTCATCTTCTCCTGATAGTTGCCCTCGGGAATATTGTCGATAAGCTGCTCAATAATATTGAGACTTTCGAGGATTTCGTCGAGACGTATCATGTAGCGGGCAAAAGAGTCGCCTTCTGTACGAACCACTTCGTTAAACTGAACGCGGTCGTAAGCAGCATACGGGCGAATCTTACGCAAGTCGTTGTGCCAACCCGAGGCACGACCGGTACCACCGGTACAGCCAAACGAGATGACCTGTTCTTTGGTCAGTACGCCTACGCCCTTCGAACGGTTCTGGAAAATCACGTTTCCGGTAAAGATGTCATGATACTCCTGAATATTCTTACGCATGTAAGGAATGAACTCTTTGACACGCTTTACGAAATTGGGATGTATATCGGACATCACACCGCCAATGGTGTTATAGTTCAAGATGAGGCGTCCGCCACATGTTTCTTCAAAGATATCGAGAATCTTCTCGCGATCGCGGAAGGCATAAAGGAATGCAGTGGTTGCACCCAAGTCCTGACAAAGACAGCCAAAGAAAAGGATGTGCGAGTCGATACGCTGCAACTCATCCATAATCGTACGGATTACTTGCACGCGGTCGCTTACTTCCACTCCCATTGCCTGCTCAATACACATACAAAGCGCATGGCGGTTCTGCATGGCACCGAGGTAGTCCAAACGGTCGGTCAAAGCCAATGTCTGCGGATAGGTCATATTCTCGCTTATTTTCTCCACACCACGATGGATGTAGCCGAGAACGGGGTCTATCTTACGGATTATTTCACCTTCAAGCGCTACACGGAAGTGCAATACACCGTGGGTCGAAGGGTGCTGCGGACCGATGTTCACTACATAGTCGTCGGCATTAAAGATGGTATGTTCCACCTTAGTCAGCGTGCCGTCGCTTTGAAGTTGATACTCGCTGGTTACGTCGCTAAGCGGTTCGTTGGTCATGCGCAACGGATTTTCCTTCTCGGTTTCATCGTCCTTACGGAAGGGATATCCCACCCAGTCTTCGCGCATAAAAAGACGGCGCATATCGGGGTGTCCGGTAAAGATGATGCCATAGAAGTCGTACACTTCGCGCTCATAAGTAAGAGCAATGTCCCAAAGGTCGCTTACAGAGGGGATTGCCGGGTGCTCGCGGTCGGCCGACACACACTTCACACAAGCTTGTTTGCCGGTTGCTGTCGATTCTACCTGGTAAACCACGCCAAGGCCTTCGTCCATCCAGTCTACGCCGGTAAGGTTCAACAAAAAGTCCATACCTTCGGCATCGTGCAGACGCTTCATTTCAGCATGTAGTTCTGCCGGCGAAACCACCTTAGGCTTGAGTTCGTTTACGGCAGGTTTTGCAGGGGCTGCAGCAGGCTTGGCAGCTACGGGTTTGGCAGCAGGCTTGGCTGCGGGCTCTGCACTCTCAGTATTTGTTACTTGCGGTTTCAGTTCTTCGCTCATGCCTGTTCCTCCTCTTTATAAATTTCTTCACACTTCTGTTCGGCCACCTGCTTGTAGGGATCTTTTTCCTTACGGTTGGTAGTACCAAAGAAGTTTTCAACTTTCACAATACGCTGCAGCTGCATCATGCCATAGAGAAATGACTCAGGACGCGGAGGGCATCCGGGCACGTATACATCTACGGGAATGATTTTATCCACACCGTTCACCACATGATACGACTTATTGAACGGACCTCCCGAGATAGAGCAGCCACCAATAGCTACTACATACTTAGGATCGGCCATCTGGTCGTACAAACGGCGCAATACGGGAGCCATTTTGGTTGTAATGGTACCGCATACCAGGATAACGTCGGCCTGACGGGGGCTGTTACGCGTCACCTCAAAACCGAAGCGGGCAATGTCGTAACGGGCTGCACATACTGCCATAAACTCAATACCACAGCAGCTGGTTGCAAACGTCAAAGGCCAGAGAGAGTTAGAACGGCCCCAGTCGATGAGGTCGTCCAGCTTGCGCACCAATACATTAGCGCCGCCGGCGTTAAGTTCAGCAACGAGTTTCTCATAAGTCTCGTTGTCCTTGAATTCCTCGTAAGGAATCGACTTGATTTTTGCTCTTTTCATTGCCATTTCA
>CALCVT010000072.1 GCA_937906495.1 uncultured Prevotella sp. | reverse complement strand
TTCTGCTCCTAAGGAAGTGTTAAGCATTCATTAGTTTAGACGACTTCATAAAGTATTCTGTATTAGTTATGGAGGAACTAAAATGTTATTTCAATCGCAAGCCAAAGCTGATAACTTTATTAAATTTAATAGCAATGAGATTGCAGCTCAATCAAATAAGGTTCCTGTTCGAAGCTATTATTGTTCGTTCTGTTGTGGTTGGCATATAACAAGTGTTGCTGATGAAACTCATGCGAAAATAGATGATGAAAGAGATAAACACTTGTGGAAACAAATTCATGCACGAACTAAAAAGCAACTGCCTTCTGATGAGTTGGGAGTAGAAATAAACGAAATGTTGAGTGCTATTGATATTCTGTTTAAACAAATTGAATCAGCCATTAAAGGTGTACAATTAGATGTGGCTCAAGATTTATTCAAAGAAATAACCCTTAAGTTTACTATTGTAGAAGAAAAAATTCAGCATTTGACAGGGGTATTTTCGGCTGTCGAAAAAAGACGAATAAAGATAAGTTCATTGATTGGGACATTTGAACTCATTGATGATTATATTATTGATGAGGATGCCAGAACACAATACCTGCAAGAGCATTCTACTCCCAAAACAGCCACTACCATCAGTTTATATTTTGAAAATAAGGCATTCCTAGAAAATATAGAGTTGCTTTTTAATCAAGTTCAACAAGCTCAAGATGAAGGTAATAGTGTAGAAGTATTAAGTGTAATGCATAAAATCTCTGATGTAATAACAAACTCACAATGGTATGGACTATCGAAAAAGCGTAAACATTATAGAGGTTTGTATAACGCATTGTTGAGTAAACTATAGCATTCTTTGCATTTTGATTTAATCATGTAGGGGTATGCTGTGTAGCAAAGGGTGGTTTTTAGGTACTATGGGCCTTTTCGTCAGCCTTGTTTCCGGAGTCGTTTCCCGACATTTCGCGGAACACACTCCAGACTATGGGCAGACAGACGGCAAAGGAGCAGAGGTCGCTCACGGCCTGACACATTTCGACCCCCGTCAGTCCCAGGTAGCGAGGTAGGAGATAGATAAGTGGAATAAAGAAAAGGCCACTGCGGGCAGCTGCAACCAAGTTTGCTCGCAGGGGTTTGCGAATAGTTTGCAGCAACATGTTGGTCAAGCCGATGGTGGGCAGGAGTACAAAGGTTAGCATTTGCCAGCGTAGCGCTGCTGCGCCAGTAGCTATAACGGCCGGATCGTGGCGGAACAGCCGGATGATAGACTCGGCAAAGATGCAGCCAAAGATGGCACAAATGCCTAAGAACATGGTGCCCAATTTGACACAAAACCAAAAGCCCTGCTTTACCCGATGGTAGCGTTTGGCACCATAGCAAAAGCCGCAGAGCGGTTGAAAACCTTGTCCCAGCCCGATAATGATGGCAAACACAAAAAAGCAACAGCGCGACACAATGCTCATGCCGGCAATTGCCGCGTCGCCAAAGGTTCCGGCTGCTACGTTGAGGGCCATGGTCGAGAGGGCGGCCAGTCCTTGCCGTGAGAGTGAGGGCGTTCCGCCCAGAAAAATCTCCTTTATCAGGCGAGGCTGTGGCGAGTAGTAGCGCAGGCGGATACGCAGACCGCCATTCTTGCGGGTCATGTAGAGCAGGATAAAGAAACTGCAAATCTGACTCACCACTGTGGCCCACGCTGCTCCCCGTATGCCCATGTCCAATCCAAATATAAGCAGCGGGTCGAGGGCTACGTTGAGCAAGGCGCCCGTCAGAATGCCGTACATGGAGTAGGCTGCGTTGCCCTGAAATCGCATCTGGTTGTTGAGGGTGAGCGATCCTGTAACAAAGGGAGTGCCGAGCAGTACAATGCCCAGATAGTCTGTGGTATAGGGCAGGATGGTGGGGGTAGAACCCAGGGCGAGCGCGAGGTCTGTTATCCAGATGTGGCCTGCCACAGCTAACAGCAGTCCGAACGATACACTGTAAACAAAACCCGTAGCAGCCATGCATCGTGCATCGTTGGTTTGGCGAGCGCCCAATTTGCGCGAAATGTAGTTTCCCGAGCCATGTCCGAAGCAGAAGCCAATGGCTTGAACCACCGAAACGATGGAAAAGACAATGCCTACGGCTGCTGTGCATTGTGTGTTGATTTGGCTGACAAAAAACGTGTCGGCCAGGTTGTAGAGGCTGGTTACCAACATCGAAATGATGGTAGGTAAAGCCATGGTGCCAATGACGCGCGGAATGGGGGCAGAGGTCAGAAAAGTGTAGTTGTCGCGGTGTTGCATGGCTTTTGGAATGGGATGAAAAATAGAACGGTTGTTTACAATAGAATAGCTTCGGGTAGCGGGCTTCAGTCCGTTGCAGACACTTATAGGTTAGAAGCGCAGTACGGACGGGTGGGCATCTGACAGTTGTAAACGAGCCCTAAAGGGGGCCAGTTTGCTGGTTGCTGCAGCTTGTTTGAACTGATTGGCACCGGGAACCAATAAGTAAACATTCCGTTCGGTATCTGCTACCTGATAATTGTGGTAGCAGCCTTGAAATTGCGTGAGATTAATAGGTGCAGGCACTACAATTCCTTTTTGACATTCGAGTGTGAGCGGCTCGTTTTCCATATAAATCAAGTAGCTCTTTCCGGCTTCGAGTTCGGCAACCGGTGCAAAGTGCAGGCTGTCGGCCTCGGCCTTGAGTAGAGTGCTGGCTTTGAATTGCGCAGGCAGCTTAGCGTTAAAGGGCAGGCACAGTGTTTGCCAGCCGTCCTTGCCGGAGGCTTGACGGGTGTAACGCAGTTGTCCGGCTTTTACCTCGAACGGACGGTCGGTATAGAAGGGCATGCGGTCGGTTAGCTCGGTTGAAGCAATCAGGCGGTTGGTCGATCCGCAGGCAATAGCCATGTGCCAGGAGGCAGGTACGTACTCAGCCATTTGTTCGGCTACAAAAATGGGGAAATTGCCCTGTGCCTCCTTTGCCTCAAAGGATCGTGCCTTAATGGGTAGGTTCAAGGCTGTGAGGTCGAGGCAGCCTGCTCCTTCGAGTGGCAGCTGTGCCAGGGCTGTTGCACTCCATCCGCCACTCAGGCTGCAGCAGCCTGCTTTATCCAGGTGTTTTTGTGGCTGCGGTGCCAGTGTGACCATGCCGGTTGCCAGTACATGAGCAGTTTCGGCAGCTTTATCGGGTAGTAGCACCCATTGTTTTTGTAGGATGTCAAAGCATAGATAGCGTGGTTCAGCCTCAGTAGTACATAGCAGTCCGTTTTTTATTTGCCAATCATTGATAGCTGTGCCGGCCTGCAGATTGTAGTTTAAGTGCTGGCCTTGAGCATTTGTCAGTATAAAGGTGCGGTCGGTTGGACGTTCAACCAGCCAGGAGTCAAGATTTTCGGCAGGAGCCAGTGTGCCATTGCAAAGCACGAGGTCGTCGGCTTGCAAGGCACTGCCCGATGTGAGGCGTACAAAGTTTCCTCCAGTGAGCACAATGCGAGTTCCGGCATCGGGTAAAATACAGTTGCCCGTTTGGTCCGAAAACTTTTCGGGCACTTTGTAGATGTAAAGATTGCAAACATCGTAGAGTGTATAATTGTCGAAGTAGTAGTAATGTTTGCCGTTAATATACGAGCTGCCATCCATAATTTCTCGTTTACGCAGCCCTGCTTCGCTCAGTCGGAACAGCTGGTTGCTGCCTTCAGATAGTTCCCAGCGAGCCAGGTCGGTAGGGGTTTCCTTCATGCACATGCCGAGAGCCCCTGCTTTTCGGCGCGTGAGCCATCCTTTTCCGTCGGCTGCTTCAAGGCAGATGCCCCCCTCCTCGTCCTTAAATACACGCCATAAGTGAGCCATCTGTGTAATCTGCAACTGCGAGGTAGGTTGAGTATGGTTTTGGTAGCCTTGCATTTTTTTATTGTTCAGCAATTGCGAAGTGAGGAGCAGCAGGTTGCCCTGATGGTCGGTTGATGCCAGGCAAATCAGGCAGCCATCGGTGAGTTGTGAGGGCGATGTCAGGCGGTTCAGCGTGACTGGTAAATGAACGGAGGGTGTAAAGGCATTTACAGGTAGTGTTGAAAAAAATACACCCAATGCCGTAATAAGTGAAAGCAGGAATTTCATGGTGGTAAAAATAAGGATAGTGAGATAATGCTGTGAAGCTAGGCTTGTAAATAAGGAAGTATGATGGGAGATGGGCGTTCTTTAAAAAAAACTGTCAGTTGAGTTTAAGTACTACTGCAGCTCCATCAATAAGCGGTTCGAAGTGGGCTAATTGTTCGGGTGCGTTGAGTTGCTGTTTGAGCAAGTGTCTGGTAAGTTGGCCGCGACTCATTTTGGTGTAGACCACGATGTTCCGTTCGCGGTCGCCCACAATGGTGCGGAAGTCGGGTGTTACCACCTTAACCTCGTTTACCACGCGTTTCCAGTCGAAAAGGCGTTTCATCTCAGCACTTGCCAAATTGACCAAAATACCATCGTCAGCTTGGGTAGCCTCAATCAACAAGTTGGTAAGTAGGGGACGCCAGTATTCAAAGCGTGTGGGACTGTCGGGATGAGGCAAGCGGAAGTCACCCTCCAGACGGTAGGGTTTGATAAGGTCGAGTGGACGAAGCAAACCATAGAGAAACGATGTAATCCACAAATGCTTTTGAGCAAAGTCAAAGTCGTCGGTATTGAAGTCGGCAGCTCCGATTTGTTGAAAAACAATGCCGGTATAGGCTAATAGCGCAGGTACTTGAGGGGTTTCGAGTGTAAAAAACTCGGCGTAACGGCGGGCATTTTCGGCTGCCAGTTGCGGTTTTACCTTTAGGCCTTCAGCTATTGCTTCGAGCGGTAGCGTCATGAGTTGACGGATGGCAGCATTGGCTTCGGCTTCAAAGCGTGGTTGTGTAGTATAGGGTACTTTTGCAAGGGTGTGCCCCATTGTTTTGGCGCACGAGATGAGAATTTGCATAGGCGTAACAGTCGGGTTTGATGAGGGTTAAGAGCAGCGCATGAATTGGAGTTTGGATGCACTTTATAGAAGTAAGACGGCCCGGAAACTAAAAGTTCCGAGCCGTCTTTTCGAATGTTCATTGCGGAGCGGAACAGCAGTTTAGGCACGTATACCCATGTGTTGCAGCTCTTCAGCCTTTTTGCTTTCCAAAAATTCGTAGATGCCGCAGAGATGTTCGCGTACGCGTCCGTGGCCAAATTCGTAGACTTTGCTAACCAGTCCGTCCAGGAAGTCGCGGTCGTGACTGACGCAAATAAGAGTGCCGTCAAAGTCTTGAAGCGCCTGTTTGAGTACGTCCTTGGTGCGGAGGTCGAGGTGGTTGGTAGGTTCGTCGAGTATGAGTAAGTTCACCGGTTCGAGTAGCAATTTGAGCAAAGCCAGGCGCGTGCGCTCACCTCCCGATAGCACTTTAACCTTTTTGGTACTGGCTTCTCCGCCAAACATAAAAGCACCGAGCAGGTCGCGTATTTTATTGCGTATTTCGCCCTTTGCTACATCGTCGATGGTTTGGAACACAGTGAGATTTTCATCGAGCAACGAAGCTTGGTTTTGGGCAAAATAGCCAATTTGTACATTGTGTCCTAAAGTTAGGGTGCCCTCGTGTTCTAACTGATTCATGATGCACTTGACGAGTGTGGATTTACCCTCGCCATTACGGCCTACGAAAGCCACTTTGTCGCCCCTTTCAATGGTAAGCGACACGTTGCTGAAAATGCGCTTGGGTCCGAAAGCCTTTCCCACCTGGTCCATGATGACCGGATATTGGCCGCTGCGTGGCGATGGCGGGAATTTGAGGCGAAGAGCAGAGGTATCTTCTTCGTCAACCTCAACGAGTTCCAGTTTTTCGAGCATTTTGACACGGCTCTGTACCTGGAAGGTTTTTGAATAAGTACCTTTGAAACGCTCAATAAAGTCCTTCGTTTCTTGAATCATCTTTTGCTGTTCCTCGTACTGCTTCATTTGCTGTTCGCGTCGTTCAGCACGCAGTTGCAGGTATTGCGAGTAGTTCACCTTGTAGTCGTAGATGCGTCCCATCGTAACCTCGATGGTGCGAGTGGTAATGTTGTCGACAAACTTGCGGTCGTGGCTGATGACAACAACTGCTTTTCCGTTGTTGATGAGAAAATCCTCGAGCCAGCCTATCGACTCAATATCCAAATGGTTGGTCGGCTCGTCGAGCAGCAGTACATCCGGGTTTTGCAACAGCATTTTAGCCAGTTCGATGCGCATGCGCCATCCGCCAGAGAACTCACTGGTTTGTCGGCTAAAGTCAGAACGTTCAAATCCCAGGCCAAGTAGTGTTTTCTCCACATCCTCTTCAAAGTGGGTCATGTCGATAGCATAAAATTTCTCGCTGAGTGTAGCCACTTCTTCAATGAGCGCCATGTATTCGTCGCTTTCGTAGTCGGTGCGCTCAGCGAGTTGCTTGTTGAGCATTTCGATGTGCGCTTCCATTTCGTGCAGATGGGCAAAAGCCATGCTGGCCTCTTCGAATACGGTGCGTCCGTCTTCGGTCATGAGGTGCTGCGGCAAGTAGGCAATCACAGTGTCTTTAGGTGCCGAAACGGTTCCGCGGGTGGCTGTGCGTACACCGGCCAATATCTTGAGCAGGGTAGATTTACCCGCTCCGTTTTTACCCATGAGGGCAATGCGGTCTTTTTCGTTAATGACGAATGAGATGTCTGAAAAGAGAGTAGTGCCGCCAAATTCAACGGCGAGTCCATCGACTGATACCATAAATATAATGAGAGAGCGTGTAGATAGAAAGTGTTTTGAATCGTTGTCCTGCTGCAAATTTACATAATTATTGTGTAATGGGCCAAAGCCCGCCTAAACAAAAGCAGTATGCTGCTTATGTACGTTGGCTGTCAATAATATCGACCAGTTTATCCGAGGTGTCTGTTACGACTTTACGGCAAAACATTTTGCCGCAGGCTTCGAGTTGAGGCCAGTCGGCAGCGGTCAGTTCTTTGACACAGGCACCGTAGTCAATGTAGTGTAGCGGTGTGAGTTGTTTGAGACCGGGATAGCTGCCTTGGTGGAGCAGTGCATTGGCTGCAAATGGTGAGTTGAATACGATGGTTTGTATGCATAACTCGCTTGGTACAAATGTTGTACGGAAGTAGTTTTTAATTTCGGGCTGCTGCTCCAAATGTTCTACCACATAAGCTGCACATTTAGGCGTAATGGCCCAATAGTCCGAACCAAAGTACACATCGCATAAGTGTCCGTCAATGCATACGGTAGGACGGCGGCGCAGGCCGAGCAGGCGCAACAGATGGCGCGATGCTACAATAACTTTGTTTTTGAGCCACTGATTGGTCCAGGATAGGTCGCGAAAAGGATGGATGTGGGTTATTTTATGTCGTTGTGCCGCGTTGTCGGTGTGAGTTAGGTTATGTCCGCAAATAAATTCGCATTCAGTTTTCTGATTGAAGAAGTCATGAATGTTTTTATTGCTCCATAACGGATAGTCTTGTGCGCTGAGGCAAACCAGGTGGGTGTAATGATGTTCCGAAGCGAGGGCGGCCTTAAGCAGTTCATATTGGTAGGCAACTTGTTCCCAGCCTCCCCAGCTTATTCGGTGGCGCTTAACAAAGTGAACGTGCTGGGGGAGTGCTTCTCGGAAAGGAGCTTCATCGACATTGGCATCTATATGTATGTAAAAGTCGGCCTCATAGTCTAAGGCCGCAACCAGTCGGCCCAGATGTTGGGGGTCGCGGTAGGCAGACAGTAAATAAGCAATCATAAGTAGTGTAGGGACGGTGCTGAGAGCAGGCCGGGATGTAGCAGGTTGGGTTAAACCTTTTGTTTGAAAAGGATATGGGCTAGTGGCATGCTTAGCTCTCAGTTGATGGTGCAAAATTATACTCCATGCGGGAACTGAACAAATTACCTAA
>CALCVT010000071.1 GCA_937906495.1 uncultured Prevotella sp. | reverse complement strand
CCGTTAATTGCGGGATTCGGCATGTTAATTCACACTAAATCCCGCAGAACCAAAAGATTCATTGCAAATACATTATCGCCTGCTCGACCGAAGAACTTGGTCTTTTTTCAAATGCCTCTCTTTACTCAGCTATTTCGGTTTGCTATAATCACAAAGCACGAATGATTTTCAAATCACTTTCAACCCTTCCTATTAAAAATACGGAAATGATGATTGTAACTAAGTTGTCAGTATATTTATACATATAAAGAATTACTACTCATACCATTTACAAAGGCTGATTTGTATTGACAAATCAGCCTTTGTATAATTCAAGCCTTAATAATTTGATAGCTGCTAAACTGTAAGCCAATTTGCATAGAACTGAATGGCACTTTGCTGCCATACAAAGGGAACACTACCATCAGCAGCATAATAATGCACCGGAGCTTGAATAGGAAGTGAACGTTCCAAATCGCGATGGTATTCGCGATCGAGTGTCATTGGCTCATACTCCAAATGTCCCACAATAAAAAGTTGCTTACCATCAGCAGAAGCTACTACTCCTACCCCACTTTCATTGCTAACAGCCAACAGCTGCAAGCCTGCATCACGACAGCACTTTATATCGGGCAACTGTACTTCGGTATGCCGCGAAGTTGGCATAGGAAAGGTCGGTGCCAAACCCCGCATAAAGGGTGAATCGGGCTTAAGCACCTGTTGAGTGAAAACACCAAAACACTTGAATGGTAATTGATATTTAGGTATTCCATAATGATGGTACAGCCCAGCCTGTGCACCCCAACATACATAGAGTGTACTGTCTACATGGCTTAAAGCCCAATCCATCAAACGGCACAAGTACTCCCAATAGCGTACCTCCTCAAAATTATACTGCTCTACAGGTGCACCTGTAATAATCAAACGATCAAAGTTGTAAGACTCAACCTTTTCAAAAGTCAAATAGTTGGCCTCCATGTGAGCAGCAGAGGTCGTTTTATAAGTCTGCCCACTAAATTTAATTGGAATGAGTTGAAAAGAGATGCCCGTAGCAGCCAGTGTTCTCGCAACATCCAATTCCGTAACAGGCTTTTGAGGCATAAGGTTAAGCAGGAGTACCCTTCGTACCCCTTGCACCTGTTGCCACTCTTGCAGCACATAGGTATCGGCCTGCAACTCACGAGCTGCAGGCATTAGATCGGGAAGATAAAACATAAAAGTATAAGCCAGTTTGTCTGTATAGTTCTTGTAAATGTGACTGCAAACACATGCGGCATTAATCCATACGGTCGCGATAGTCCTCGTAAGTAAAGGTGCGCAACGTTTCGATAGTGCCATCCAGGCGTTCAATCTTGAGTGCCGGATGGTGTATGCCATTGAACATATTTGTTTTAACCGTAGTATAGTGAATCATATCTTCAAAGATGACGGTATCACCAACCTTCAACGGAGTCGGAAAACGCCAGTACCCCATATAGTCACCACTCAGACAACTATTTCCGCCCAAACGATACACACAATCATCACTTTCTATACCCAACTCGCGGGCATCAGGAATAGTTTCGGCACCACGCACTGCCGGGTGATAAGGCATTTCGAGACAGTCGGGCATATGGCACGTAAAACTCACATTAAGAATAGCTGTTTGAATACCCTTGTTGACTACAATGTCGACTACTTGCGACACAAGGGGACCCGTTTGCCAGGCAAAAGCCGAACCTGGCTCTAGTATGAGATGCAAGTGCGGATGACGTGCCTTAAAGGCTTTCAAAATAGTTATGAGATGATTCACATCGTAGTCCTTACGTGTAACCAGATGGCCACCCCCTAGATTTAGCCACTTAATTTGGGGAAGCCAATGTCCAAAAAGCGACTCAATGTAACCTAATGTATGCTCCAGTGCCTGCGCACTGCTTTCGCAATGACAATGACAATGAAAGCCTTCTATACCAGCTGGTAATTGCGGAGGCAATTGTGAGGCCAACACTCCAAAACGCGAGCCGGGAGCACAGGGATCATAAAGTTCCGTTTCAATTTCGCTATGCTCAGGATTGATGCGCAATCCCATGCTCGGTGCATACGTTCCCAAGCTTAATACGCGAGGCGAAAAATGTGCAAATTGCGTGAGTGAATTAAAAGTTATATGGCTGGAACAATCTAAAATAGTATTGAACGTATCATCTTCATAAGCTGGCGAATAGGTATGTGCCTTAGAACCAAATTCCTCAAAAGCTAAACGAGCCTCGTAAGGCGAAGAGGCTGTAGTATGGCTGATGTATTCACGAAAAACAGGAAAGGTCTTCCAAAGAGCAAAGGCCTTAAAAGCCAAAATAAACTCTACACCTACACGCTCAGCAATACTGCGAATAAGTTTCAGGTTTTGACGGAGCAACTGCTCTTGTATCAAATAATAGGGTTGCATAACAGAATTATTGTTGGGATGAATGGAATATGGGAGTAGAAAGGATATTTTTTCAGCAACACCATGCGCCCACCAATAACATCTGACGCACAGAACCGCAGAAGCTTGGCAAAACTTTAAAGGTGGTGCAAAGACCTCTACACACCATGTAAAATATTAAAAACAGCAGCCTGAAATAAGATTGTGAGTGGAGTTTTTCCTATACCGATTAGCCTAAACTTTCTTAACCGTAAAATGAATTACTACTACATACAGCAAATAACAATAGCCCGAATCCGGGCCGAAGCAGGCACTGGGTTCGGGCTATAATACTGATGACCGGAGAAATGTCAGGAAGCTCTACACTACAAGAGGCTATCAGACATAAAGACCGATTAGAAAGGCATTACATGATGCCACGTTCACGAAGTTTGAGTTGCCAATTCCAAGCTGATGAGAGTGCCTCTTCGAGCGTATGAACTGCCTTCCATCCTAGAACTTCGTTGGCCTTGTCTACATTGCCCCATACTTTCTCTATATCGCCTGCACGACGAGGAGCGATTTCATAGTTAAGTTTTACGCCAGTGCACTTTTCAAAAGTATTAATAAGTTCAAGTACACTTACGCCATTACCTGTACCAACGTTGTAAATCTCAACGGGTTCAGCATTCTTACCCTCTACAATACGTGCCATAGCAGCTACGTGAGCTTTAGCCAAATCTACCACGTAGATATAGTCGCGGATGCACGAGCCGTCGGGGGTGTTATAATCATCACCAAAAACTTTGAGGCAGGGACGGATTCCGATAGCTGTTTGCGTAAGATAAGGAATAAGGTTTGCAGGAACACCATTGGGCATTTCGCCAATGATGCTTGAAGGATGCGAACCGATGGGGTTAAAATAGCGAAGAATAATGGCACTGATAGAGGCACCGCTATGGATATAGTCCTGAATTATTTCCTCATTAATCTGTTTCGTATTGCCGTAAGGGCTCTCGGCCTTCTTGATGGGGGCCAACTCAGTTACAGGCAGGAACTCGGGATCAGGCTGTCCATAAACCGTGCACGATGAAGAGAATATGATACCTTTAACATCGTACTTAGGCATAAGTTTAAGCAAATTAATAAGTGAGAGCAGGTTGTTCTCATAATATTTAAGAGGCTGCTCTACGCTCTCGCCTACTGCCTTTGATGCAGCAAAGTGAATAATGCCAGTAATGGCAGGATATTTTTGGAAAACAGCTTCAAGTCCGGCTAAATCGCAACAGTCAACCTGTTCAAAGGCTGGACGGATACCGGTAATCTGCTCAATGCCATCAACGACATCAGCCTGTGAATTTGACAAGTTGTCGATAATGACTACATCATAGCCAGCTTGCTGAAGTTCGACTGTAGTGTGCGAACCAATAAAGCCTGTACCGCCGGTAACAAGAATGGTCTTCTTCATATTTTGTGTCTTTAAGTGAAATTAATGGGTGTGTCGTTCTAAGAATCATACCACAACAACCAAGTTGCTGGAGTTATTGCTAATTGACACCGCAAAAGTAATTTTTTTTTGTGAGCTACCGAAGGTATTCGGTAAAAAACGTACCATTATTCAGCCTCCTCGAGCAAAGGAATGTAACGCATCTGCACTTGTATTTGTTTTTGGCGTTTGCGCATGTATCCTGATGGACGAAGAGAACTGAAGCGAATAGGATTGGGAAGAGTGGCGGCTATCAGTGCACAGTCAGAGCGCCGCAATTCGGAAGCCTTACAACCGAAATGATACTTAGCCACAGCCTCTGCACCATAAATATTAGGTCCCATTTCGATACTGTTCAAATATACTTCAATGATACGCTCCTTTGACCACATCAACTCAATGAGTACTGTAAAGTAGACTTCAAATCCCTTACGCACCCACGACGAACGTGGCCAAAGAAAAACATTTTTAGCTGTTTGCTGCGAAATGGTACTTCCGCCACGCATACGTCTGCCTTCAATACGTTCTTTTGCAGCATCGCTAATAGCCTCAAAGTCGAAACCGTCGTGTTGCATAAAGCGTTGGTCTTCAGAGGCTATTACTGCAACAGGTAGGTATTTGGACATCTCGCTTAACGGAACCCATTTATGATGAATGGCTACGGGTTTTCCTTTACTAAAATTCTCTACACAGCGAATAAGCATCAGTGGAGTGACAGGCACTGGTAACCAACGGTAAGCAAGTACAGCAAGGATGCTAGACGAGAAAAAGCAGATAAGTATCCACTTCACAATTCGAAGCAATATACGCACGGGGTCTTATTCAGTTTGTTGTTGATTAAGTGTAAAAAAAGAGCTGCATACTAAAGCAATGATTGATTTAGTACGGAGCTCTTTCGGGCTTAGCTACAAGCAATTAAAAGGGTAGATCGTCAGCAGTACCTTCTACATCACCACCTACAGCGGGTGTGGCGGCGGGCGACGGAATTGTTGCAGCTGCTGCAGGCGCGACTCCTGGATTTATCGGCTGAGCAGCTACCACACCGCGTTGTACACGCCAGGCCCTAATATCATTATACCAACGTCCGTTGTACTCGCGCGCATCTATGTCGAACGAAACCGTAAGTTCCTCACCTACTTGAATATTGAAGTCGCGAAGTTTGTCCTCGCCAAAAACATTAAATACGCAACGGCGGGGAAATTGGTCGTGAGTCTCGATAACAAACTCTTGGGTTTTCCAAGGGTTACCTGTACGCTGAGAAATACCGCCTCTCGCCTCAAGAGCTGCGATAATTTTACCTGAAATTTCCATTGATTGTTCTTTCGTTAAGTTGATTTGATAGTGCGAAATTACAACTTTCTTTTTTAGAAACCTTCATTTTATACTTCAAAACTTCGTTACCCCCAAAAAAATTGAGTACTTTTGCTCGTACAAACAACTGAAAAGTACTCAACTTATGAAATTCGTAACATCAAGTGCTACCCTATCGGCTCGCCTCAATACAATTGGACGCGTCATTACCCAAAAGAATAATATTCCTATCTTAGATTGCTTTTGCCTTGAGATTAGTGGTAAAACCCTTACAATTACTGCGTCGGATAACGACACTACCATCTCCAGCAAAATTGAACTTAACGAATGCGATGAGAATGCACGCTTTGCCGTAAACGCTAAGATATTGCAAGATGCAATTAAAGAAATACCCGAACAACCACTCACCTTTACGCTGAACACTAGCACAAATGAACTTTCGATAGAATATCAGAACGGCCAGTACCAACTGATGGCTCAAGATGCTACAAGCTACCCCATCCCTGACTTGGATGGAAAAGAGCAAATTACTCTCACAATTAATGCCTCGAACCTTTTATCAGGTATATCGCGTGCAATGGTAGCCTCGGCATCCGATACGCTCCGCGCTCAACTCAATACTGTATGTTTTGACATTAAAGGACAAAATCTTTCGGTTGTAGCAACGAATGGCAACCAGTTAGCACTCACCCAAATGTATTTGGGAAGCACTGATGCCGAAGGTATTTTTTTGCTGAACACTCGCCCCGCCTCCTTACTAAAGAATGTGCTTACAAAAGAGCAAGGAGATGTTGAAGCAAAATTTGGCGAACGCGGTGCTATTTTCACCACCGAAAACTATTGCATGATTTGTAGCCTTGTGGCAGGACGCTACCCTAACTACCGAAGCGTAATTCCTACCAATAATCCCAATATCATTACAATTGACCGTCTCTCGCTCATCAGCGTTCTGCGCCGCATTCTTGTTTTTGCAAATCCAAGTGCTGTAC
The DNA here is from genome assembly GCA_937906495.1 of uncultured Prevotella sp. Classification (GTDB taxonomy): domain Bacteria; phylum Bacteroidota; class Bacteroidia; order Bacteroidales; family Bacteroidaceae; genus Alloprevotella. The sequence goes on along the minus strand of CALCVT010000071.1, from coordinate 10,781 downwards.
TGGTGCTTTTCCAAATGGAAGCGAGCAGATTGAAAATATCAAGTCAAGACAACGATTTTGGTAAATCAGCCGAAGAAACTATGCTTTGCGACTACTCTGGAATGCCATTACGAGTAGCGTTTAAAGGTTCAACATTACTTGAATTGATTCAAAGCCTTGAGGTTGATGAGATTCAAATGGAGCTCTCCGATCCCAGCCGAGCTGGAATTATCAAGCCTGCCAAACAAAAGGAGAACGAAGAAGTTCTCATGCTCATCATGCCCTCGGTATTCAACGACTGATGCTTTTAGGGCATAACGAAATTTATAAAGGGTCTGTCTGGTGATGCTGTAAATGTGAACACTGCACTACTGCATTGGCTATTACATTTATTATTCTATACAGCATCACAAAGACAGACATCTTTAGCTTTACTTTAGCTACTGGCTTATGAAACTACAACTATCCCGCCCCATCATATTTTTCGACATCGAAGCAACCGGGCTAAACATTGTCAGTGACCGTATTGTAGAATTATGCTACATTAAACTCTTTCCAGACGGCACAGAGGAAGTTAAGACCCAACGCTTTAATCCCGAGAAACATATCAGTGCCGAAGCTTCGGCTGTAAATCACATCTTCGACAACGATGTAGCAAACTGCCCTAAATTTAAAGAACAAGCAGCAATACTTGCTAAAACCTTTGAAGGTTGCGATTTAGCCGGCTACAATTCTAACTATTTTGATATACCCTTGTTAGTTGAGGAATTTATTCGCGCGGGAATCAACTACGATATCAGCCATGTGAACTTTGTAGATGTGCAAGGCATCTTCCATAAAATGGAAAAACGTGACCTTACATCGGCATATAAGTTTTATTGCCAAAAAGAGTTGACCGATGCACATACCGCCGAAGCTGATACTCGTGCTACACTTGAAGTGCTCGAAGCACAACTTGACCGATATGCAGCAGACTTGAAGAATAACGTTGGTTTCCTGGCAGAATTCTCACGACGCAACAAAAATGTAGATTTGGCGGGACGAATTGTTTACAACGAGCAGGGCGTAGAAACCATTAACTTTGGAAAATACAGAGGCCGCCCTGCCAGCGAGGTTTTGAAACATGATCCCGGCTACTTCAGTTGGATTATGCAAGGCGACTTTACACAAAATACCAAACAGGTTTTTATGCGTATCAAACTGCGCAACGGTATCTAAACCCCAAGGCACAACAGCAAGAGCAACCTTATTTTGTTCAATCAATTATTTAGAGTAATGTCTAACTTATCGGGAAAGCATATAGTATTAGGTATAACAGGCAGCATTGCTGCCTACAAGGCATGCACGCTGGCCAGACTGTTAATTAAAGCCGGAGCCGAAGTACAAATAGTAATTACTTCGGCCGGCAAAGAGTTCATTACCCCAGTCACACTCTCGGCTTTAACCTCGAAGCCTGTAATTTCAGAATTCTTTGCCCAACGCGATGGCTCATGGCATAGCCATGTAGACCTCGGACTATGGGCCGATGCTATGATTATTGCTCCAGCCACTGCCTCGACTATCGGAAAAATGGCACATGGTATTGCCGACAATATGCTTATTACTACCTATCTTTCAATGAAGGCACCTGTATTTGTTGCACCGGCTATGGACCTTGATATGTATCGGCATCCTGCTACACAAAACAACCTCCATATAATTGCTGCTTACGGAAACCATATTATTGAAGCAGCTGAAGGCGAACTTGCCAGCCACTTGGTAGGCAAAGGCCGCATGGAAGAACCCGAAAACATATTTAAGGTACTAGAAGAGTTCTTCAATCAAAATATTGAAAACCAACCAATGCACCTTAAAGGTAAACGCATACTTATTACAGCCGGACCTACACACGAGAAAATTGATGCTGTACGCTTTATTGGTAATTACTCTACAGGAAAAATGGGGTTTGCATTAGCTGAAGTCTGTGCTCAACAAGGTGCTCTGGTTGAACTCATTGCTGGACCTGTAGCCATAGAAACCAAAAACCCCAACATTCACCGCACCAATGTGACCAGTGCAGCAGAAATGCTGCAAGCAGCCACTCAATGCTTTGATAAAATGGATGCTGCTATACTTTGTGCTGCTGTGGCTGATTTTACTCCAATGCATACTGCTGACCAGAAAATCAAACGTGAGGGGAGCGGAGATTTGAAACTTGTGTTGCAACCAACTCAAGACATTGCGGCAACTTTAGGTTCTATGAAACAAGCCCAACAATGCTTAGTAGGATTTGCGCTCGAAACCAACAATGAAAAAGAACATGCCCTTGACAAACTGCACCGCAAGAATCTTGATTTTATTGTATTAAATTCATTACGCGATAAAGGTGCCGGATTTGCCTGTGACACCAACAAGATAACCATTCTTTCGAACGATGGCACAGAAAAGGCGTATCCGCTTAAAACAAAGCATGAGGTAGCTATAGATATCGTTGACGAACTCATACGACGCATTTAACGAGCCTTGAGCCTTATGCTAAAACGCATATGGGCGGCTAAGGGCATCAATCCAAGCAACAACCTTCAACTAACGCGATATGCTGAATAAAATTGGCCTTTTTATCGGTTTAACCTCTCTCGGTAGCCAAGTTCTCTGCGCCCAAGAACTCGATGCCCGCGTTACCATCAACCACCAGCAGGTGCAAGGTACCAGTGCTTCGGTCTTCGAAACTCTGCAAACAACACTGGAACAATTTCTCAACGAGCGCCAATGGACCAATATGCAGTTTAAGCGTAGCGAACGCATCAACTGCAACTTCAGTCTTACAGTAAAGAAATATTCGGTGGCCGAGAACTACATTGAGTGCACACTCAATGTTCAAGCAAACCGTCCTGTATATGGTTCCACCTATACCACTTCTACGTTTGCATTTAACGATCCTAATCTCAGTTTCAATTACCAGGAGTATGATCAGATAGAATTCCGCCCAGATGTAATTGACAATAACTTAACGGCCGTTATTGCTTACTATGTATACTTGATTATAGGCATGGATATGGATGCTATGGCACCATTGGGAGGAACCGAATACCTGCAAACGGCCCAAACTATTGTTAATAATGCTCAAAGCATGACTGGAAAGGGTTGGAAAGCATTCGACGACAATAAAAACCGGCATGCTATCATCACTGACCTACTTGACGGAGGAATGGAACCCTTTCGAAAAATGCAATACGCTTACTACCGCGAAGGACTTGACATTATGAGCGAAAATGTTGAACGTGGACGTGCAGGCATCACCAAAGCTATGGAATTGCTTAAGCAAGCAAAAGAAAACAAGTCAATGAGTATGTTACCCCAAATATTTACGGAATATAAACGCGATGAGATTCTTTATATCTACAAAGGTCACGGAACAGCCAAAGAAAAAGAAGATTTGGTAGAAACACTTTCAAGCATTAATCCTTCACAAAATAGTTTCTGGAGGGAAATAACTCAATAAATATACATAAAGACCTAAATGGCTCAGGAAATATCCGCGTTACTCATAAAAAAAGTTGCAACCAGATAGCCCTCTCGCTGAAGTTAACAATATCCCCAAAAGCATAGCGTGGCAGAAGCAGACACTTAAAGTCTAACAAAGTTCCACACAGGCTATCCAAACAGAATGTATCATGCTTCAACATTTAACCATATCACACTACGCACTGATTGAAGAACTGGACATCGATTGGTTGTCTGGTTTCTCTGTGATTACAGGTGAAACAGGAGCGGGCAAGAGTATCATTCTCGGTGCGCTCAATTTGCTACTCGGTGGTAGAGCCGAAGCCAAAGCAATTCAAACTGGTCACAATAAATGTATGGTAGAAGCTTCGTTCAACATAGAGGGCTTGAATTTAGAAGACTTCTTTACTCATAACGACATAGACTACGACCCGCAGGAATGTATCGTAAGGCGAGAAGTAACACAGTCTGGCAAAAGCAGGGCCTTTATTAACGACACACCTGTCACAGCTGCCAAACTCAAAGAAATCGGTGCTTCACTCATCGACATACACTCACAACACCAGAATCTTCTCATACACAATGAACATTTTCTGATTGGAACACTTGATTTACTGGCCGGAAATACAGAAGAAGTTTCTACATATAAACAAACGTTTGAAGCTGCACGTCAGGCCGAAGTTCATCTAAGAACTCTTACCGAGCAAGCCCAAAGAGGACAAGCTGAAAAAGATTACTTGCTATTCCAGCTTATGCAACTAAGAGAAGCTGCCCTCAGTGTAGGAGAGCAAGAGGAACTTGAACAAGAACAAAACCTGCTTAGTCATGCAGAAGATATTAAGCAGGCATTTTTTACAGCGCAAAACTTAATTGAATCTGAAGACTGCGATGTAATACACCATGTTCGTATGGCATCGGAAGTTCTAACTCCCATCGCCGACAAATATTCTGGTGCCAATGAACTTGCAGAAAGACTACAAAGTGTACGCATCGAACTTACAGATATTGCTGCCGAACTAGAACAGCATGCTGAGCAGATTGAATATGATCCAGCACGACTTCAGTTTGTAGAAGAAAGGCTTAATACTATCTATGAACTTGAACAAAAGCACCATTTAAACAGCATTGCTGAACTACTAGATTTAACAAAGAGCCTTGAGACACAACTCAATCAAATCGAAACTATTGACGAAGAAATCACTAAGCAGCAATTGAAAGTTGAAAAACTGAAACATTTACGCAAGCAGGCTGCAGATTTCCTTACATCTACTCGTCAAAAGTCGGCTACGTTGATGGCTCAGGAACTTACTCACGCCCTGCAAGGATTAGGTATGCCACACGTACATCTCAATGTACAAATTACCCCACGCAAGGAACCCGATGCTTCTGGAGCAGATAAGGTAACCTTTCTTTTCTCTTCAAACAAGAACGTCCCACTTCAAGACATCAGTCAAATAGCATCAGGAGGTGAGATTGCCCGTTTAATGCTGGCACTCAAAGCCCTCATTGCGCGCAATAAAAGTCTGCCTACCATTATCTTCGATGAAATTGACACGGGGGTTTCTGGAAAAATGGCTGAAAGCATGGCTAAAGTCATGCAGCAAATCTCTGAAAACTGTCAAGTGTTATGCATTACACACCTCCCACAAATTGCAGCTTTGGGCAAGCACCATTTCAGAGTATACAAAGAAGACGATGGCGAATATACCCGTAGCCATATATGCCCACTGCTTACAGAAGAACGCATAACAGAAATAGCGCATATGCTCTCTGGAGCAGAAATTACACCGGCAGCAATGGAAAATGCACGTCAATTATTGCTTACATAATGTAGCCTGTTGCACATCCATGCAAATACGGATGCCACTCTGCGTCTACAAACAAATACCAAGGCTACTGTAATATTATGCCCAACAACTTACTGAATTCCTTATCATCCGAATGAAAAAGATATTCCTTTCTGCAGCCCTCATCACTGCAGCCAGCCAACTTGGTGCTACCACCATGGTTTCGCCCCAAAATGCTTACAAAGCAGTGCTCAACATCTTTGCCTACGATGCCAATGGCAAACTCCTAAGATCCGGTAATGCCTTCTATGTCGAAGCACCAGGCGTAGCTGTAACCTCATACACCATGCTTGATGGAGCTGTTCGCGCTGAGGTGATTGATACAAAAGGAAAAAAGTATGCTATACACCGCATATTGGGCGCTAACGCTGCAACAGACCTTATTAAATTCAGTATAGCGAACTGTAAAAACTCCGAATTCTTTACTATAGCAACAACTGCAGCTAATACAACCACTCCGCTACAAATGGTACGCTATAGTAACGAAAAGAAAAAAGCCCTGCAAACAGCAACCATATTGAGCGATGAAGCCTACAATGCCTATCGTTACTACCATACAAATATCGGCAATGATGCAACAAACCTAACACTTCCGCTTATGGATCAGTCGGGAAATCTTGTGGCTATAGTACAGCGAAACGTCGACACCAAGGCAACAGGAGCTTGTGCTATTGACGCGCGCTTCATCAACGAACTGAATATTGATGCCACTGCAGCTTTCAACACCGAACTTCGTCAATTAGCAATTCCCAAAGCACTGCCACACGAAGCGAAAGAAGCTATGGCCTATATTTATATGCTTCCAGCAAACGACTCACTTGCATGTTTTACAGCCTATAATGACTACATCAGCACTTTTCCAAAACTGGCAGACGGATATGCCGGACGTGCTGCACTAAATGCTCGCTACAACCAATACCAGGCAAGCGAAAACGACTTTAACAGCGCACTCGAAATAGCCTCAACCGATACAACTGGACTCAAGGCCGATGCCATTCACTACAATTGGAGCACCTTGATATACCAGATTGCCATTACTCGCAACGATACTACAGCCTTTTTTAAAGATTGGAACCTGCAAAAAGCCGAGGCTGAAGCCGACCAAGCTTATAGACTGTCTCCCTACCCTGTATACTTAATGCAGAAAGGGCACTGTCAATTAGCACAAAACAACTATGATGGCGCATATCGAAGCTACCTCAAAGCCTGTGAAGACAAAACATTTGCCTCGTCCGAAACCTACTATGCAGCTGCACTCGCTCTCGAAAAGAGTGGGAAGGATTCAGCGCAAGTTATAGCCCTACTCGACAAATGTATTGCCCTACTCCCACAACCCATTCAAGCAAAGTCTGCTCAATATTATTGGGAAAGAGCCTCTCTACTGATTCAAGCAGGACGCTACCGTGAAGCCGTATTTGACTACAATGAATACGAAAAAGCCATCGGTCCCAATAACCTTAACGCAACCTTTTACTACATACGACAGCAAACCGAAATGCAGGCACGCATGTATCAACAAGCGCTCGACGATATACATACAGCTATTGCCACAGCCCAGGATCCTCTACCCTTTATGCTCGAAGAATGCCTCATTCTGTTACGTGTAGGAGAATATGCTCAAACTGCCGAACAGGCAGAAAAACTGCTCAAACTGCAGCCCGAAAATGCCGATGCCCACAAAATAGCAGGTATAGCTTTCGGTGAACTTGGTAACAAGCCCAAAGCGCTGCAACACCTTAACAAAGCACAACAGTTTGGCGACACAAGTGTAACCGCATTGATTCAGAAGTACAAGTAATCCAACCCCATGAAGCTATATCCCATCTACCTGATTGCTTTGGCTACTGCCCTTCCGGCTATGGGACAAAACATAAGAACGGAAGACGACCCTTTCAACCTAACAAACAAACGTAGCGCCTTCGAAAACGATAGTACCGAAACGACCAACGTACCTGAAGGCATTTACGTATGGACCATAGACAGCCGCTTCGGTGATATACGTCCCGCTCAGTATGATACCATTCCCCATCAGTTTCAAAACGACAACTTTACCTCCGGAACCACCGGCCACTACAACTTTACTGGCAATTTAGGTGCCCCTCGTATCAGTCGTTACTTTACAGAGCAGGGAGCTAATATGCAAACCAACCCCTTCATCTTTAAACTTCCATACGACTTTTTTGTAAAGGAAACTGAAAACTTGCTTTTTACAAACACCAAGTCGCCTTTTACCAACATTACTTATCACTCCTGCGGAAATAAGACCAATGGCGAAGACCGCATACGCGCACTCTTTTCTGTAAATTCAGGCAAAAGACTGGGCTTGGGGTTTAAAGCAGACTATTTGTACGGACGTGGATACTACGAAGGCCAGTCAACCGCCGATTTTGACGGAACTCTCTACGCCTCGTACAGAGGCGACCAATATCAGATGCACACATATCTTCAGCATACCTATCTCAAAACACGCGAAAACGGAGGTATTGAAAACGACGACTTTGTAAACAGGCCCGAAAGTTTTCCCACCAAATACGGAACGGGCGACATGCCCGTTAACCTGGCGCGTGCCTGGAACAAAATTGGCGGTAATCAGTTCTATCTGACTCACCGCTACAGTTTGGGATTTCGAAGATATCGCGATGCTGCAGGAAATCTTGTTACGCCCGAGCAACTGGCACAAGTCCAACAATTAAACGAGGAATCCACCAAGTTAGTACAACAAGCCCTCTCACAAGCAGCAGGTAAACAACCTCGCATGCCAAGAGGTGTGGGCAACGAAGAGCATACCGAAGATAAAGCAAATACAACAGACTCAATCAAAATACACACTGAGTTTATACCCGTCACTTCATTCATACACACCCTACGCATTGACGACAATACTCGCAAATTCCTGTCGAACGAAAGAAATAATACCAACAACCCCGGCTACTTTGCCGATTTCTATCTTCCGGGCGATTCAGCTAACGACCGCACACACCATATAAGCGTAGAAAATACATTAGCTATAGAACTACGCGAAGGTTTTAACAAATGGATGAAGATGGGGCTTCGCCTTTATGGCAAACATGAATACGCAGCCTTCGATTTTCGTCTGCCATACAGTGAAGCACGCAAAACGCGCACCAAGTTCAAAGAACACTACATCACCATTGGCGGACAACTACTCAAGCAACAGGGAAGCCTTTTCCACTACAACGTGCTCGGCGAAATACGAACTACAGGCAAAGATTGGGGCGAATTCAATGTTGAGGCTGATGCCAACCTTAACATTCCTCTCAAGCGCGATACACTACGCTTTGCTTTTAGCGGCTTTGTACGCAACGAAAGGCCTTCGTTCTACTTCAGGCATTACCGGGGCCGCAATGCCTGGTGGGATAATAACGATCTCAACAAAGTGTTCCGAGCCCGCGTGAGCGCCACCCTGCGCTACCGTCACACAGCCTTGACAGCCACGCTCGAAAACATACAAAATCAGCTCTACTTCCAAGAACATCTTACCCCTTTTACATCGACTGATGGCTATACCAATTACCGGCATGCTGTAAGTGTAGGACAAGCTGGCAAAAACACCCAACTTTTAGGAATCACACTCAACCAAGACTTTAAATGGGGGATACTTAATTGGGAAAACGAACTCACCTACCAGGTATCGAGCAATAAGGAAGCCATGCCCGTACCTTCCTTTACTGGTTACACCAACTTGTACCTTCTATTCCGCATAGCCCGCGTATTACGCACAGAAATCGGTGGCGACATGTACTACTTTACCAAATACAAAGCTCCCAGTTACTCGCCAATTATCGGCCAATACGTCCTACAAGATCCATCTATTCGTACCGACATTGGCAACTACCCCATAGTCAATGTGTATGCCAATTTCCATCTGAAACGTACACGCTTCTATGTAATGGCCTCACATGTTAACTACTCCTCGGGAGCCGGCAATCCATTTTTGGTTCCCCACTATCCGCTTAATCGCATGGTCTTTAGGTTCGGCATTTCCTGGAACTTCGTAAACTAGTTTCCTATCCGCTCACGCCATTCAGCAACAGTTCTTTCCGACTGCTACTGAATGGCATTTTTTAGAACTACAAACAGCCAACTCAAAGCACAAGCACATAATGAGTAATGACAATGCTGGCAAAAACGTAAAAAAAATCCACCGAAACTTGCGTTTCAAGCCAAGATGTTGTACTTTTGCATTGGAAAAGTTATCCACAGATATAAACGATTTTTTTTATTATGGTAAACTACAAAGACTTAGGCTTGGTGAACACCCGTGACATGTTCAAGCGTGCCATCGATGGCGGTTATGCTATTCCCGCTTTCAACTTCAACAATATGGAGCAGTTGCAGGCTATCATTCAGGCCGCTTCAGAGAAGAAGAGCCCTGTAATTCTGCAAGTTTCAAAAGGTGCTCGCGCTTATGCCAACCAGACCCTTTTGCGTTACATGGCTGAAGGTGCTGTTGAGTACGCTAAGGAACTCGGTTGCAAGCACCCCGAAATCGTGCTTCACCTTGACCACGGAGACTCGTTCGAGACTTGTAAGAGCTGCATCGATATGGGCTTCAGCTCAGTAATGATCGATGGTTCTGGCCTTCCCTACGAGGAAAACGTAGCCCTCACCAAGAAAGTTGTAGACTATGCTCACCAGTTCGACGTAACTGTTGAAGGCGAGCTCGGCGTTTTGGCTGGCGTTGAAGACGAAGTATGCCATGCTGAAAGCCACTACACAAAGCCCGAAGAGGTTGTAGACTTTGCTACCCGCACAGGCTGCGATAGCCTTGCTATCTCTATTGGTACGAGCCATGGTGCTTACAAGTTCACTCCCGAACAGTGCACCCGTGACCCGAAGACCGGCCGCCTCGTTCCTCCTCCCCTCGCATTCGACGTTCTCGATGCCGTTATGGAGCAGCTCCCCGGCTTCCCCATCGTACTCCACGGTTCTTCATCTGTTCCCCAGGACGAGGTTGACACCATTAACAAGTATGGCGGCAAACTCCCCAACGCAGTTGGTATCCCTGAAGAGCAACTCCGCAAGGCTTCTGCAAGTGCTGTATGCAAAATCAACATCGACTCCGACTCTCGTTTGGCCATGACGGCTGCTATCCGTGAGGTATTCGCAGAGAAGCCCCAGGAGTTCGACCCCCGCAAGTATCTCGGTCCTGCTCGCGAAAACATGAAGAAACTCTACGAGCACAAGATTGTAGAAGTACTTGGTTCTGAAAACAAACTCGCACAGCTCGACTAATTTAGAGCTCGAGTAAAGACTCATTCAAAGCCCTTGTCCGCAAGTATGCGGACAAGGGCTTTTTCTTGCTTGCAAAAGTATTTTTTATCGGTAGAATAAAATAACAGAAGAGCTACCGCAAAAAATTTTACACCTCGTGTACAATTACTAACAATGTATCGTATTGTATCCATCCCATCTACCCCATATTTCATTAAATCTTCATTGTTCAGAACT
>CALCVT010000070.1 GCA_937906495.1 uncultured Prevotella sp. | reverse complement strand
ATTCAAATATAGTGAAAGGTGAGCGAAATAACAAGACGAAAGCTTGCTTTCACGGATTGATATTTCCGAACCGCATCCTATATTATTCAAAATAGTGAAAGGTGAGCGAAATAACAAGACGAAAGCTTGCTTTCATGGATTGGTATTTCCGAACCGCATCCTATATTATTTAAATGATGCAACATTGGGGTTCACCGGCGCAAGCTAACAATGGTCGAAGATACTCAAAAAAAACTTGATGCCCATCGGCTGCACAACAGCACCAGGGCACCAAGGTATAAATTGCTTTGAACGGACTGACACAAAACTTACCATACAAACAGACCTTCCATAGGATACTATATAAGTCTGCGAGGCTAATCCGAGTCTGTTCGTTGATTTGTGCAGCGGACACTTGTCCACCAACGTCTTTCAAAGCATATGAGAAAAATTGAAAATAGTTTTAAGAAGGAGGATAAACGGCACACCCAAACCTGGAGCCATTCGTACTCGAAAAAAAGAAACACAAAAAGGGCTGTTCCGGTCTTGCGGACCGAAACAACCGATTATAGTAATAGCTAAAATTCAAATCTGAAGGTCTGAAGATCATTTCGCACCTTTTTAAGCCCAACTCGCTCAAAGAGCATCGGGTATATTTACCAAATGATACTACAGACGGGACGTAGAATATGTAAGTTAAGGAGAGAAGAGCCGTCCCACTACTTTCAACAACACATAAAGTGATGCGGAATTGCCGAGGTAGTGTAATCTCACCATTAGAAAAGCTTTTGCCTCTCTAATTTGCGCTGCAAAGATAGTAAATTATTTATTGACTACCTCTATTAAATATACTTTAACACCAAATTCCTTTTTAGGCCAACTTTTCGACGGTTGGTTGTAAGCCTCACACTTGAGGCTGAGCGTATGACTACGCGTGAAAGAGGTTTTATCGACTAAACTTTCCGGCGCTTGCTATATATATATACATCGCGCGCGTAGGCACACCTCTTGTACTTCTGCTGCAATACTGCATTGCACAACGTCTGGCTTAATTTGTTTAAGGCTCGGCTCACCCTACCTTTTGCCCCGGGGCAAAAGGTGCTACGGGGCGCTGGTGTTGTGACAATTGCTACACAATTTAGCCACAAAAACGTCATGCTATTGTCGGCACTCCGTAACGCACTATTGGTAATTTTGCACCGTCTAAAGCACACAAATACATGAATAAAAAGCTTTACCCCATGACTACCAAACTATTGCTCAGCGCTGCAGCTTGTACACTTTCGCTGAATGTATTCCAACCCCTTACTGCCGGAAATGTGCACCCGCTGCCGGCCTCTCACCGTGCTAAAGCGATGAACTGTACTGCACAGGCGCTTACGGGAGTTTACCTGCAACAGGAACACGAGGCCGCACTCAGCGTAACGAACACAAACTTTGAGGCAGGACAAACTGTTGACATCAACTACTCCAAACTGCCGGCCGGAGCAACCATCAGCATCTATAAAAACGAGGCACGAGTGCCGCTCAAGCAGATGCTGACACTCGATAAAAACGCTGCTGACAGCGGAACCTTCAGTCTGGGAACTGAACTCGAAGAGGGCGACTACACCGTGCACTGCACCGATGCCAAAGGACAAGATGTAGCTGCGCAGCTTTTGTTCAGCGTGAGCGCCAAGGCATGGGCCGACGGACCTAAGGATGTGCTGGTGATGAGCGACATACACGTAATGAGTCCGGAACTGCTGATTAAGGAAGGTAGCGCCTTCGACAAATACCTGGCTTCAGACCGCAAACTCCTGGCCGAAAGTAAAGACATTTACTATACCATGATTGACACCATTCTGGCCCGAAAACCCGAATTGGTGCTCATTCCGGGCGACCTGACCAAAGATGGCGAAAAACTCAGTCACCAGTTGGTGGCCGAGCAACTGCAACGACTTAAAAAAGCGGGCATACAAACACTCGTCGTTCCGGGCAACCACGATGTAAACAATCCGCACGCCTATGTGTTCGACGGTGACCAGACACGCTATGCCGAAACGGTGAGCGATGAGGAGTTTGCCGAAATTTACAGCGACTTTGGATACGGCAGCAAGGCTCAACGCGACCCGCAATCACTCTCGTACGCCATCGAGGCGCTCAAGGATGTTGTTGTAATTGGTATTGACGCCTGCAAATACGACGAAAATACCTTTGTTTCGCAAGGAGCCGAAAAGGATGTATGTGTCACTTCGGGACGCATCAAACCCGAAACTCTGGAGTGGATTGAAAAGCAGGCACAACAGGCACGCGACAACGGAAAACAGGTGCTGGCACTCATGCACCACAACCTGGTGGAGCACTTTAACGGACAGGCTTCCATTGCCTCGCCCTATGTGGTAGACGATGCGGCAAAAGTGCGCGAAACACTGATGAACGCTGGCGTTCACACCGTATTTACGGGGCACTTCCACATTCAGGACATTGCCAAAGACTATAACGAAACCAAAACCGACTCTATCTACGACATCTCGACCGGATCGACCGTTACCTACCCCTGCCCCTTCAGACTGGTACGCCTAAACGATGACAACACGGTGATGGACTTGCAAGGCAAACTGCTGAAAAGTGTAGAACTGAATGGTAAACTACAGGCCGACTTCGGAGCTTATGCACAGCAAAAACTGGTGGACGGACTGGAGCCTATGGTGGGCGGACTGATTAGCGACTACTGGGACATCATACAGAAGGTTGTTGACGAAAATTTAGGAAGCCTGGGCAGCATGATCAAATTTCCCGACTCGCCCGAAAAACTCACGGACATGCTCATGGAGTGCCTGGGCGAAGATGCAATCAAGGCCTACCTCACCTTCTCCGAAAGTAACGAAGATAAAAAGGCGGTCGATGCCTTACGCCAAAAACTAGTGACAAACGGCATTGACAAACTGGTTGAAAAACTAACCGGTCCGCTGGTCAGCGCCATTGCCAAACCCATTGTACACAAAAAAATTGACCCCATTATCAACCCCATCCTAGGCAGCTTGCTGGGCAACATTACACACAACGAAACCGACCGGGCCAACGTAACCAACGACCTTGACCTGAGCATTAAACTGCCGCGCGTAGTGGCCAATGCAGTGAACGGAACTACGGCTGCTGCCGCCGAACTGAAGGTGAACCCCACACTGACAAAGGGTCCTGTCTGCATCGAAGTGTCGGCTCTAGCCGAGGCTGCACAACTCTGCATTTACGACCTGAACGGACGCGTTGTTTACCGCACTGAGGTACCGGGCGGCGAGGCTACCCTATTGCCCTACAACTTTACGCACAAGGGCATCTACATGGTCAAAATCATTGGACAGGGTAATGCCGTGAAGGTAATTGTTGAATAAAGACCGAAAGGCCGCTCCATAACGCATACGTCAGGCTACACCGCGCAGCATGCAGGCTCACAACTTATGCCACAACGGCACACCAACCGTGGGGACTATACGCCAGCGGCCCTTCGCCACAAAACATATCTCTACCTAATTTATTCTACCTTAATCTATTTCCAGTCCGGACGGAGGACTGAATCAAGGCCTCCGTCCATTTTACAAGGAAACGGGAATGCTTGCACTTTACTATTATTAACTCAACTGTAAGGTCATGCTCAAAAATCACATCCTCGAATTAGGATGTTCGATTTGCTTTTCATTTCAATATTTTGTATCTTTGCGTTAGCTAAGAAGGGGCTGACTTGCGCAGTGCAAGTCAGCCCCTCTTTTTATTCACCTAAAAACCAATTTTGAGATATAAAATGCCATTTTTGCAGAGAAAATAAACAAAATACGAAAGCGCCTCTGGAAAATCCGGTCGCGGCTTTAGGATTTTCGGTCGCTCCTTTAGAATTTTCGGTCGCTCCATCCGTTGGCTCCACCGCCCCGCAGACGATTAACGAAGGCTGCACACACCCCGACGCATACCCTCCACGAAAGTTGCAAAAGTTTATATTTATTTAGCTGTAGCCAATAAGTGCTTCTTTTTGCTTACAAAACACAAAATGCACATTCCGCTTAACTTTGCAACAAGCAGGCTGCCTGCCACCAGATGCTACATAGCCCAAGCACTCAAAATACAGAAGCCGGCCACATTAAAGCAACCCAAAGTTTTTGCAAACAACGAGAAAGCCTTAACTTTGTAAGCCACGTGTCGAAACTGCGGCATCCACTCAACTCAAAAAACATTACATGACTCAGCATACCACCATCTGCGCCATAGCCACTCCAGCCGGAGGGGCCATTGGCATTGTAAGGGTTTCGGGCCCCGAAGCCATCCGCATAGCCCAACACATTTTTGAACCTGCCGGCTCGCAACAACTGGAGCAAAAGGCGGGCGGCACACTGAGCTTTGGCCGCATCACCGACCCTCACACCCGCGAGGTGGTCGACGAGGTTCTAGTCAGCCTGTTTCGTGCCCCGCACTCATATACCGGCGAGGACAGCGTCGAAATTTCATGCCACGGCTCGCACTACATTCTGAGCCGCGTGGTGCAACTGCTTATTGAGCAGGGATGTACCCTGGCACGACCGGGCGAATACACACAGCGGGCCTTTCTGAACGGAAAAATGGACTTGAGCCAGGCCGAAGCCGTGGCCGACCTGATAGCATCGAGCACTGCCGCTAACCACCGTATGGCCATACAGCAACTGCGCGGAGGATTTAGCAACGAACTGCGTGGCCTGCGCGACAAACTGCTGCATCTAACCTCGCTCATGGAACTTGAACTTGACTTTTCGGACCACGAAGACCTGGAGTTTGCACCTCGCACCGAACTGCTCGAACTTGCGACCCACATCCGTCAGCGCATCACCCGCCTTAGCCAATCGTTCCGCTTAGGCAATGCACTCAAACGAGGCTTGCCTATAGCTCTGATTGGCGAAACCAATGCCGGTAAATCAACACTGCTCAATGCCCTGCTGGGCGAGCAACGGGCACTGGTAAGCAATATTCACGGCACCACGCGCGACACTGTTGAAGAAACGCTCGTGGTGGGCGATACCCTGGTACGCTTGATCGACACTGCCGGCATACGCAACACCGACGACCTGGTTGAACAATTAGGCATTGCCCGTACCTACGACAAAATGGACGAGGCCGAACTCGTACTCTGGCTCATTGATGCCACACAGGCCGAAGTTCAATATACGGCCCTGCTGCCCGAGGTGCAAGCACACAGCCGCAATGTCATCCTGCTGCTCAACAAGGCCGACCTGCTTACTCCCGAAACACGCCAGACATTGCTGCACAGCTTTGAAACTCGCTGTGGTATCGCTCCCACCCCCAACCACACAGCTAACTCAACCGATATCGAGCTAATTGAAGAAAACAAACTCAACGAAACGACTAAGTTTGAAGAAAGCCTCAACGAAAAGTCCGAAACTACCAAACATACAAATGCACAAATTACTGCCGTGCAATGCCTCAGCGCCCGCAACGAAGCCGATGTTGACCACCTGCGCACCTTATTGGCCACACATCTGCAAACCATGCAATCAGCCCTGGGCGAACCCGGCGACACCATCGTAAGCAATGCCCGCCACTACGAGGCCCTCCTCCTGGCTCAAGAATCAATAGACCGCGTTATAGCCGGCCTGCAATCCGGCCTCTCCGGCGATTTTGTCAGTCAGGACTTGCGCGAATGCATTCACCACCTCAGCGACATCATTGGCGAAGTCAGCACCGACGCTGTCCTCCACAACATCTTCAAACACTTTTGCATCGGAAAATGATAAGTAGTTAAAGACAAGTTACAACAAGTATCAACAAGCAGTAAAGGTGCTCCTTATGAGCGCCTTTTATTGTATCTATTCGTTTCTTTTTTCATGGATCGGTAGAAATTCAGTGGGAATAAGTATATAGATTAGGGATCACTAAACATAAACCGATGCACCATATAATAAGGTATGTTCAATAAAGAATACCCTTGTTGATATTGGAATCAGTGAGGAGGTTGTTTATTCTA
>CALCVT010000069.1 GCA_937906495.1 uncultured Prevotella sp. | reverse complement strand
TGCCGTTCTGCTCCTAAGGAAGTGTTAAGCATTCATTAGTTTAGACGACTTCTATGTAAAATTTCGTTCAAATATTTAGTCGCAGTGTGCTTTTGAATTATAGGGTTCCTCTTTTCATAAGTACCTCCATCCGTTATAAATGCGTATTGTTGTGCCATATATGGTCACATTAGGGCAAAGATGTGCGAAAAAATACATAAATATTTCTCATTCCGAAAGCTTTGAAGTATCTTTGCTGCGCAAAGGTGTGCAGTAATGACAAGTGTCAGTTTCAGGTTGTTACAATCCCTCTTCTCTCAAATAGTCTTTCCGCAACACCTGCACAAATACTAACGCCCCAATGGGCTATACAAATTCCAATCCTTTTGCAAGGTTATTGGCATAGTATATGCTACCTAACTTAACAAACCATCGAAAAGGAATTCTATGAATTATGAAATACCTGCGGGTACAACCCGCCTACTCAAACAAAGCCGCCGGATAGCCCGTCAGCATCAATTGCTTCAAACCACTTCGCTTTGCTTTTTGCTTAGCGTAATAGAAGATGGGTTGACGGTAGTTCCGGCACTTAAGCAGCTGGGTATTGATATAGCGTCACTACTCAAACAGATTGAATCTAAAATGCCGGAATCAGCCGCTCGTGATGAAGTTTCGGAAGGCGATGTAAACGAAGAACGTTTGCCGGAATTCGACTCAGACTGTCTGCGTATTATTAAATTGCTGGCTCTCGAAGACCGTTTGGCTAATGGTAAGCGCGAAAGTGACCTGTTGCTTATGTTGGCACTATTGCATGACCGTCGTAACGAAGCAAAAAGTTTGTTGCTCGAAAACGATATAACCTATGATGTCCTGCTTTCAAAGGCTACGGCAGAGGTTCCTCATGATACGTATCAGTTTCCAGATGAAGACGATTCTCCTTATCCCAACGACGATCAGCCAATGGGTACAAAAGCAAAGGAACCGAAACGTAAAAGTTCGAGTGATACGCCGGTAATCGATAATTTTGGTACCGATTTGACGGCTATGGCAGTTAAGGGTGGACTTGATCCTATCATTGGGCGCGATTCTGAAATACAGCGTATTGTGCAGATACTTTGTCGGCGCAAAAAGAATAATCCCATAATCATCGGTGAACCTGGTGTAGGTAAGAGTGCCATTGTTGAAGGATTGGCCGACCGTATAGCTCATCGGCGTGTGCCTCACTTGCTTTGCAATAAGCGTATTGTGATGCTCGATATGGCATCCGTAGTAGCCGGTACGCAATACCGTGGACAGTTTGAAGAGCGTTTACGCAGGCTTATACAAGAACTCAAGTCGCATCCTGAAATTATTCTGTTCATAGATGAAATACATACCATTATAGGAGCCGGTTCGGCTCCAGGTAGTCTTGATGCAGCCAATATTCTTAAGCCTGCATTAGCACGCGGTGAATTGCAGTGTATAGGTGCAACGACTATTGGTGAGTTTAAGAAAACCATCGAAAAGGATGGTGCTCTTGACCGTCGTTTCCAAAAAATCATGCTCGAGCCAACCACGCCTTACGAAACGCAACTCATCCTTAATAATATCAAGGAGCGATACGAAAAGCATCACAACGTGCGTTATACCGACGATGCTCTCAAGGCTTGCATAGATTTGACAACCCGTTATGTTTCGGACCGGGCATTACCTGATAAAGCAATCGATGCTCTTGATGAGGCGGGAGCGCGTATGCATTTGGCTGGAACCGGTACACCAAAACTCATTGAAGAGAAAGAAAAGGCTATTGAAGACCTCCGGCAAGCCAAACTCAAGGCTGCTCAATCTCAGAATTATGAGTTGGCGGCTAATTTACGCGATCAAGTGCAGCAACTAGAAAACGAGTTGGAAAGCTTGACCAATGAGTGGATGGAAAAGCAGCGGGAAACACCGGCCGAGGTAGATGAGCAGGCTGTGGCTGAGGTTGTATCGATGATGAGCGGAGTTCCTGTTACGCGTGTTGCTGCTAAGGAAAGCGAACGTCTTAAGGGGATGCGCGAAGAGTTAAACAAACGAGTCATAGCACAAGAAAAGGCTGTTGAACGACTCACGCGTGCCATAACGCGCAGTCGTATTGGCTTGAAGGGCAATGACCGTCCCATTGGTACCTTTATGTTTGTAGGTCCCACAGGTGTCGGAAAAACCCACTTAGTAAAGTGTTTGGCTGAATGGATGTTCGGTTCGAAAGATGCCCTTATACGCATTGATATGAGCGAGTACGGCGAGAAGTACAGTGTGAGCCGTTTGCTTGGTGCCCCTCCGGGATACGTAGGCTACGAAGAGGGCGGACAGTTGACAGAGCGTGTACGTCGTCACCCCTACTCGGTAATCCTGCTCGATGAAATAGAGAAAGCACACCCCGATGTATTCAATACCTTGTTACAGGTGATGGACGAGGGCCGCTTGACTGATGGTAACGGCACAACGGTTGATTTTAGAAATACAATCATCATCCTGACCTCGAACAGCGGAACACGCCAACTTCGAGAGTTTGGACAAGGTGTAGGCTTTGGGCGCACCGAAGGCGAAGTTAGTAGCGAAGTTGCCGAAAGTATTATCTTGAAAGTACTCCGCAAACAATTTGCACCGGAGTTTTTGAATCGTGTTGACGACATTATTATGTTCAGTCCACTTACTCAAGAGAGTGCTGCTCAAATTGCTGTGCTCGAGTTTAATGATTTACTCAAGCGCATGTCCCAAAACGGATTTACACTCCATATTACCGATGCCGTTCGTGGTATGGTGGTCGAAAAAGGTTTTGATGCCCAATATGGTGCACGTTCGCTTAAACGTTCCATCCAACATTATGTTGAAGATCCGTTGTGCGATTACATTATGGATCACCCAGGCATTTATAACTTGACAGCCGATGTAGTTGACGGCAAGATTGAAATTACAGTTAATCCTCAATAAGTGGTCGGGCCTTGTCGCGCTGCCAAAACCCGGCAGCCTTTGCAAGGCCGGACATCTATTCCCCAAAATACAAGCACTATGAACTACCTTCCTACAGCCATACCCGATGTATGGATACTCGAACCCCGTGTATTCGAAGATGCACGCGGATATTTTATGGAAACCTGGCGCGAAGAAGACTTTAACCGCGCTATTGGCCACGAAGTCCATTTTGTCCAAGACAACCAGTCTATGTCGTCGCGTGGCGTACTTCGAGGTTTGCACTTTCAGAAGGGCGAAACATCGCAGGCCAAGTTAGTACGCGTGCTGCAAGGTTGTGTAGTTGACGTAGCTGTTGACCTTCGTCAAAATTCTCCTACCTTTGGTAAATATGTAATGGTTGAACTTTCGGCCGAAAATAAGCGACAGTTATTTATTCCGCGAGGTTTTGCACATGGTTTTCAGGTACTCAGCGATACAGCTGTATTTACCTATAAGGTCGACAACCGTTATGCCCCAGAGGCTGAGTGCTCAATTTGTTATAACGACCCAACAATAGGTATCGAATGGCCTATTCAGGGCAACGACGTTGTGCTTAGCGAAAAAGATCTTAAGCACGCCGTGAGTTTTGAAGAGGCTGAAAAATTTTGATAATCAGTACTCTTTATTCTTTTCAGTTACATCTTAAGCCCCTATTTGTTGCAGCATTTCAATATCTTGCAACTTATCGCACACCTCTATAAAAAAAATGAACCACATACGCAATTTCTGCATCATTGCCCACATCGATCACGGAAAGAGTACCTTGGCCGATCGTCTGCTTGAAAAGACGCAAACCATTCAGGTTACAGAGGGACAGATGCTCGACAATATGGACCTCGAACGCGAACGAGGTATAACTATCAAAAGTCATGCTATCCAAATGGAGTATAAAATGGGTGGTGAGACTTACCGCTTAAATCTTATTGACACTCCGGGGCATGTGGACTTTGCATACGAAGTGTCGCGTAGTATTGCAGCCTGTGAGGGTTGCCTGCTACTTGTTGACTCCACTCAAGGTGTACAAGCTCAAACCATATCGAACTTGTATATGGCCATAGAACACAACCTTGAAATCATTCCTGTATTGAGCAAGTGCGACATGGTAAATTCCATGCCCGAGGAGGTTGAGGACGAGATTATAGACCTTCTCGGATGTAAGCGCGAGGACATAATCCGAGCATCAGGACGTACCGGAGAAGGGGTTGACGATATACTCCGGGCTGTTGTTGAACGTATACCGGCACCCGTAGGTGACGAGAATGCACCGCTTCAAGCTTTGATTTTCGACTCGGTATTCAATCCCTTCCGTGGCATTATTGCCTATTTTAAAATTGTAAATGGCTCTATTCATAAGGACGAAGAAGTTGTCTTTGTAAATACCCGCAAGCATTATCATGCCGACGAGGTAGGTGTGCTCAAAATGGATCTTTCACCTCGCAATACATTGCACTGTGGTGATGTAGGCTATATAGTAAGTGGTATTAAAACAGCTACCGAAGTTAAGGTGGGCGATACGATTACAAGTGCTGCAGTTCCTTGTAAGGAAGCAATTGCGGGTTTTGAAGAAGTAAAGCCTATGGTCTTTGCCGGTGTTTATCCCATAGAGACCGAGGACTTTGAACAATTGCGTGCCAGCCTCGAAAAATTGCAACTTAACGATGCCTCGCTTACGTTTCAGCCCGAGTCTTCAGTGGCACTTGGCTTTGGTTTTCGTTGCGGTTTCCTTGGTCTGCTACACATGGAAATTGTGCAGGAGCGCCTTGACCGTGAGTTTAACATGAATGTAATTACTACGGTGCCGAATGTAAGTTATAACATATATGACAAGCACGGCAATATGAGCGAAGTGCATAACCCAGCAGGCATGCCTGATCAAACGGAAATAGATCATATAGAGGAACCATACATTCGTGCCTCAATTATTACCCGTACTGATTATATTGGTAATATAATGACTCTTTGTCTGGGAAAACGTGGTGAGTTAGTTAAACAGGAATATGTGTCCGGCGATCGCGTTGAACTTTATTATGACATGCCTTTGGCCGAGATTGTTATTGATTTCTATGACAAACTTAAGAGCATCTCCAAGGGTTATGCCTCGTTCGACTATCATCCCATAGGCTTCCGTCCATCGAAACTTGTTAAACTCGATATTCTGCTCAATGGCGAACCGGTCGATGCGCTATCAACTCTTACACATGTTGACAATTCAGTTTATTTTGGTCGTCGCATGTGCGAAAAACTTAAGGAACTTCTTCCACGTCAGCAGTTTGACATAGCTATACAAGCAGCCATTGGTGCTAAAATTATAGCACGCGAAACAGTAAAGCAGGTGCGTAAAGACGTAACAGCCAAGTGCTATGGCGGTGATATCAGCCGTAAGCGCAAACTGCTCGAAAAGCAAAAACGAGGTAAAAAGCGCATGAAGGAAATCGGAAATGTGCAAGTACCCCAAAAGGCTTTCCTTGCTGTTCTTAAACTCGATTAAGGCAATATAGCTCACGGGTCTTAGTATTTTTTGAGGCAACTTGAAGGTCAGGTTGGCCTAAAGGTGTTTCCATGCTTTGCACATTGCTAACTACCAATAGCTACAAATCTATCATTACATGCTTATCGAACTACAGAATGTCACCCTTAAACAGGATGACAAGACCATACTCAATGGTATTGACTTTCGCGTTGACACCAACGACTTTATTTATATTGTTGGCAAGGTAGGAAGTGGCAAGAGTTCGCTACTCAAGGCACTTTATGCCGAGTTGCCCATTGAGGCAGGCCAGGCAACCATACTTGGTTACGACCTTCAAAAGCTCAAGAATAAACACATTCCAGAACTGCGTCGCCAATTAGGAATCGTGTTCCAGGACTTTCAGTTGTTGCACGAAAAGACAGTTCTGGAGAATTTGAACTTTGTACTGAGAGCTACTGGATGGAAAAAGAAACAGCGCCCAGAACGCGTTAATAAAGTACTTGAACTGGTAGGACTCACTGACAAGTGTGATAGCTATCCACACGAACTATCTGGTGGTGAGCAACAGCGCGTGTGTATAGCACGTGCCTTACTTAACAACCCTAAGATAATACTAGCAGACGAACCTATCGGCAGTCTGGATCCTGAAACAAGCCGACACATTATGCAAATACTGCAGGCAGTACGCGAGCAAGGTACTGCAGTTATTATGGTTACACACAATCTCCATTTGCTAAATGATTTTCCAGGCATAGTATATCGTTGTGCCGATGGTAAACTTTGTGATGTGACTAATGAGTACGGGCAAGCATAAGCAATTACACGACCATAGTGTGTAATGTTTTGCCTTAGTACGTAATCTGTTGCCCCTTAAATTTGTGGCAGTAGATGATCCTAACAAACATAAAACCCTTCTCCCCTCAATCAAACTCAAAACTTCATGAAGATTTTAAAGTTCGGCGGAACCTCTGTAGGTACTCCGCAAAGAATGAAAGACGTTTGCCGGCTTATTACCGACGGGAAGCGCAAAATAGTTGTGCTGTCAGCCATGTCGGGTACAACTAACTCGCTCGTTGAAATTGCTGACTATATACAAAAGCGAAATCCTGAAGCGGCAAATAATGTAATTAACAAACTGCGTAATGTTTATCTGCAGCATATCGAAGAACTCTACGATACTGAAGCTATGCAGCAAACTACGCGCGAATTGTTGCTGCATATCTTCATGCACTTGCATCAGCTTACGGCAGAGGATTATTCTATTCGTCTCGAAAAAGAAATTTTGGCACAGGGCGAAGTAATGAGCACTAATATGGTGACCAACTTGCTTAAGGAAATGGGCGTGAAAGTATGGCTTATACCGGCCCTTGACTACATGAAGACCGATGATAAAGGTGAGCCCGATATGACCTTTATTAACGATAAACTCAAGGATATCCTTAAGCAGCATGCAGGCTATGACTTGTATATCACGCAGGGTTTTATATGTCGTAACTTTAATAACGAAATAGATAATCTGCAGCGCGGAGGATCGGATTATACAGCTTGCTTGATTGGTTCGGTTCTTGGTGCCGAAGAAATTCAAATTTGGACCGATATTGACGGAATGCACAATAACGATCCCCGAATTGTGCCAAACACCACTCCTGTGCGTCAACTCAATTTTGAAGAGGCGGCCGAATTGGCTTACTTTGGAGCAAAAATCCTACATCCTACCTGCATTCAGCCAGCCCGTTATGCTGGTGTACCAGTCAGACTACTTAACACCATGGACCCCTCAGCTCCCGGAACTATTATCAATAACAAAATGCAGAAGGGTACAATCAAGGCTGTTGCAGCCAAAGACAACATTACTTCGATTAAGATAGTATCGTCGCGAATGCTGCTAGCAACAGGATTTCTGCGCAAGGTATTCGAAATTTTCGAAACTAACCAAACGCCGGTAGATATGGTTACAACGAGTGAGGTTGGCGTTACATTGACCATTGACAATAATGCACATCTGGCCAACATTACAGAGGAACTCAAAAAGTATGGTACGGTAGAAATAGACGAAGATATGTGTATTATCTGTGTTGCTGGTGATTTGCGCTGGGGAAACATAGGTTTTGAAACTCGTATAACCGATGCTATTAGCCAAATACCTGTCCGTATGATTTCGTATGGTGGCAGTAACCATAACATATCTTTCCTTGTGCGTGGATGTGATAAGCAGGAAGCGCTCTGCGCACTGAGCAACAAACTCTTTAATTAATAAACCCGCAGATGCTGCGGCAAGGCGTTCCCTTTAGCGATAGATGGCGTTAAATGCCCCACATTATATGTGTGTATAGTCTGTTATTAAGGAGAGGAAACGGCTTGCCGCAGTTTTTGCTTTACTACACGAAAACACTCATGACTTTTCCTTACAAGCGCTTCGAAACATTTGATACCCCTTTTTATTATTACGACTTGGAACTTTTGCGGCAAACTTTGAATGCTATTCGTCAATGTACACAAGACAAAGTAAACTACCATGTGCACTATGCTGTTAAAGCCAATGCCAACCTGCCTATATTGCAAACCATAGCACAGGCTGGTTTGGGGGCAGACTGTGTATCGGGAGGCGAGGTTGAAGCCGCCTTCCATGCAGGTTTTCCTCCTCATCGTATTGTGTTTGCAGGAGTTGGTAAGAGTGACCGTGAAATATTGTCGGCACTTCATATAGGTATTGCATGTTTTAATGTAGAGAGCCTTCCGGAACTGGAAGTTATCAGTCAGTTGGCTGTAAAAGTTGGTAAGCAGGTGAATGTGGCTTTTCGAGTTAATCCTAATGTTGATGCCCATACCCATGCCAAGATTACTACTGGACTCAGTGAGAATAAGTTTGGTATTGATAGTGCCGATTTGCTTCATGCTATAGCGTGTGCTCAGAGTATGCCGGGTATACATTATAGCGGCTTGCATTTTCATATAGGCAGTCAAATACTTAATCTTGAAGTTTACAGAAATCTTTGTAGCCGTATCAATGAGTTGCAAGATATGTTGGAACAGGCAGGTGTGTACACAGAACACATCAATGTGGGAGGAGGATTAGGTATAGACTATCAGCAGCCTGACGTACATCCTATACCGGACTTCGAAGCTTACTTCGGCATATTTGCCCGACATCTTAAACTACGCTCCCATCAGCAACTGCATTTTGAACTGGGTCGCAGTGTAGTGGGGCAGTGTGGTACACTCATGGCTCGTACGCTGTATGTCAAAACGGGACATGCTAAAAAATTTCTAATTCTTGACGCGGGTTTTACCGACCTTATCCGTCCGGCTATGTATGGGGCTCACCATGTAATTCAAAATCTTTCGGCAAAGCCTGCTAGCTCCTATGAAACTTATGATGTTGTAGGACCAATTTGCGAAAGTTCCGATATTTTTGGCAGTGCAGAATTATTACCATTGACGCAGCGCGGCGATTTAATTGCACTTCGCTCAGCGGGCGCTTACGGACAGGTAATGGCATCTACCTATAATTGCAGGCAGTTACCAAAGGCATATTATAGTGAATAGTATAAGTGTTTTATTCCAGTCTGATAAACGTGTTTTGCTGCCAATTCTGAGTGACACCGGACAGCAATAAAAGTGTTTACAGATTAAGGTTTTGTTCAGTATGGAAAATTGCTGCCCTAAGAAATGCCTACTTTTGCTCATGGGAATATTTAATTTTTAGACGAAAACAAAGGTATTCATCCCATCTACCCCATATTCCTAAATATAAAAAAGGCTTTAGTTGATCA